>NZ_JAUBSD010000068.1:0-41272 GCF_036704575.1 Microcoleus sp. K5-D4 | reverse complement strand
GGCTTTTCGCTCATCTGACTACATTACCATATTTTTCGGCTCTCTGCGGAACTATTTTTTACCTGAATCCTTACATCTAAAAATCACGGCTCATGATTCAGCAAAAAATTGGTCAACCAATCTTTAACTATGTATGTAGCCCGACAGTCGTCCTCATTGTACCGGACGATCGCCTCCAAGAGCGATCGATCGCCAGTTTTGAGCCAATCGTCGTACCAGCAGACGCACTGAGCACCATTAGCCTTAGCATCTCGCCAGTCAAAACCCAGCCAGCGGGCAATTGGTTTGAGTGCGTAACTTTCCACCGGCATAATCGCTTTTTGCGTCACTTGTTTGTGAATATCTACAAACCGTTTCAGCACGGGTTTCCACAAATAAGCTGGAGTATTGTAAAGTTTAGCCAGCCGCTTAAAAGTCTTGACTTCGTAGTCGCAAAAATGGAAAATCGGAGCAATGGGATAAGTCCACATTAATTCTAAAAATTGCTGCCATATGACACCTTCCTCTGCTGCTGATTCTGCTAAAAAACCGTGAAACTTTTCCGTATTGTTGCATCGGTCAACAACTAAGACTCCGTGGAGGTAATCTAAGTTTAACTCGGGTTCCGCTTCAATGTCAAAGTAGAGTTCGATTGGGGCGATCGGCAAAAAGACAGATTGGGAATACGGAATTGGTTTCTTGCGGAGAATTGGCGCAGGTATAGAAGATGTCGCAGGTTTATTTTCTATAATTTTTACTTCCTCAACTGCGATGTCATTCAAGATATTGTAGACAATATCTGGGACTATTTCAGATGAGTTAACTCCTTCTGAATTCTCACTTCTACGTTCTTCTCGCTCGTTAATCGGTGTATCCGTGTCAAAATCCGTGTCGTGCCTTCCTTCTTCCTTCTTCCCTCTTCCTTCTTCCTTCTTCCTGACATCCGTTACATCCGTTACAAAATCCGTTGCCGAACTTCCTTCTTCCCGCAACAGCGGTTGATTTAGCAAATGCGATTTAGCTTGCTGCACCACATCAAAGGCAACTCTGTCGGGGAATTCTGGATACTCAGCAAGCAGTTCGGAACTCGCATTAGCGAGAGCTTCTACATCAGTAATTTCGAGAGTTTTTAGTCTAGCATAGCGGCTGGCAGTAACTCCCGGCAATAACGAAAGATGTTTAATAGATTCGGCTTCGGCGTGACAGATAGTATACCAACCGCAAAGATTGCACTTTTGCCGGGAAATGAACACCTCTGGTTTATCCCGATTTTCTATCATCTGAATGCAGTTGTCTAAAATCTCGAACATCTGAGGAGTTCGCTGGTCGAGATTCACCGACCACAGCCCTTTTTTTCGCAGCATCAGCCACGCAGTGGCGGGCATTGTTTCCTGTACGGAAGCTAAAACTTGGGCGTGAAAAGCTGCGATAATTTGATACTCTTGTTTTGGTCGCTTGCTAAGCCAAATATCGGCAGTAATATAACTCCAATTGCCAAATTTTGATTGTCCCGGCTGTTTGATTAATAAATGGGGACGGCCGATCAGGGTAATGTTGGAAGAGTGAAGATTGGAGGATGAAAGATCAACGGGAGTTTCGGGGAGTTCGCCAAATTCGGGGAAATATTGACTGTAAATTCCTACCAGAGAAGTTGTTGTGGCGTTGGTTTTGCCGAATTCGCCCTGGATCAGAACTCCTCGGTAAATGCGATCGACCCCTTGCTGCATTAAACTCAATGTAGCGGCCGCGCCAGCTTCCCAATCCCCTCTAGGATAATATGGTTGTTGGTAAGTCTCGTTTTCCAAAGCTTGCTGCTGGTATGCCGCGCTGTCACGCATCAGTTTCAGCAAAAAGTCGCTGGGGGGATCTAGTTGTTTCCAGTCTCCGCAGGTGTCTAAAAATGCTCGGAGATGGCATCGCTGATAGGAAAGTAGCAGTTTGTCAGTTATTAACATTTAGTATTCGCAAGGCATAGAGTATCAGGCAAAAGGTATAAAATTCACAGCATTAGTTATTCAATATTAACGCTATCAATAATTCCCCAAAAAAAATGACAAAGGACAATCACCGGCAACAATTCCCAGCTTTGGCCAATAAAGCTTATTTTAACTACGGCGGACAAGGGCCGCTGCCTGAGCCTGCTTTAGAGGCGATTTATGAGGCTTACAAACGGGTGCAGCTTGGGGGGCCGTTTTCGGGGGAGGTGGGGGCTTGGGTGGTTCAGGAGGCGATGCTGACCCGACGTGCGATCGCATCTGAGTTGACGGTACCTCCTGAAACCATCGCCCTGACTGAAGATGTCACCGTCGGCTGCAATATTGCGCTGTGGGGCATTGACTGGAAAGCAGGCGACCATTTGCTGCTTTCTGATTGCGAACACCCCGGCATTGTAGCTAGTGTAATGGAACTTCAGCGCCGTTTCAACATTGAGGTTTCGGTTTGTCCGTTGGCGGCAACTTTGAATGAAGGCGATCCGGTGGCGGTGATTGCTGATAGTTTGCGGCCAAATACTCGCTTGTTGGTTATCAGTCACATTTTGTGGAATACTGGCCAAGTTTTGCCTCTGGCTGAGATTGTGAAAGTATGTCACCAAACAGGAGTCAAAGTGTTAGTTGATGCGGCTCAATCTGTGGGGGTTTTGCCTTTGAATTTGATTGAATCGGGGGTTGATTTTTATGCTTTTACGGGTCATAAATGGTGGTGCGGCCCGGAAGGTTTGGGCGGGCTTTATGTGAGTGCTGAAGCTTTGGCAGATTTGCATCCGGTGTTTATCGGTTGGCGGGGAATTGTGACGGATGCTAATGCTAAAGTCCTTGGGTGGAAGTCGGGATCGCAGCGCTATGAAATTGCGACTTCAGCTTATCCTTTGTATGCGGGTTTGCGGAGTGCGATCGCCCTGCAACATGAATGGGGTACGATCGAGGAAAGGTATGCAGAAATTTGCCGTTTGAGTAAGTATCTCTGGGAGCGTTTGTCGGAACTTCCCGATGTGGAATGTTTGCGGACATCTGCGCCGGAAGCTGGTTTGGTTTCGTTTCGATTAACTAATGGGATGCCGCACAAAAAGCTTGTCGATTTGTTGGAAAAACAGGCAATTATGGTAAGGACTATTCTTAATCCTGATTGTGTGCGGGCTTGTGTTCACTATTTTACCACTGAGGCGGAGATTGATAAGTTGGTTGGGGCGATCGCAAATCAATAAAGTTAGCTAGAGAGCTTACTTGGCAGCGAAGATAATGAGCTGCCCTGCTTAGCTTGTTAGCTATGACGATTATTATATATACGAGGGGTGCATCCTTTGAATTTTGATGAGATACTGTCACGAGCAAGTGAAGAAACGCTAGAGACTCTATTTGGCAGTTCAGCTTTCAGTTTAGTGAAGCTTTTAGATATTCGCCTAGCAACTCCCACTAATCTGCGTGAAGTCTTGGTGAGTATTTACTCTCGTGAAAGCCTGCTTTTATCAAAAGACACTCGCACTATCCTATTTGAATTATTACGACCCAAACAAGCGGAAATTCTCGCTACAATTTTGTCAGCTTCAGACAATGAAGATGTCTTTCAAGCGCTGAAAGAAGTCAAAATACGTCGCGGCTCAGATCGCGAACGTGCCCTTTTCGACTTTTTTGAATTGGTTGTGCCCTCAACTGAGGAATCTGAAGAAACACCCTCATCGGATCTGGCTGCACCTCAATACGCTTTGTTTGCTCATCAGCGTAGTGCAGCAGGCAAAGTCAAACAGTTCCTCCAAAAAGAACCTCGGCGTGTTCTGCTTCATATGCCCACCGGATCGGGAAAGACACGCACGGCAATGCACATTATCGCCGATCGCCTGCGATCGCAAGAGCCTACTTTAGTCGTATGGTTGGCATACAGTGAAGAACTTTGCGAACAAGCCGCCGCCGAGTTCCAACGCGCCTGGAGATATTTAGGCGATCGAGATTTATCCGTCTATCGTTTCTGGGGAAACCACGAACTCGATCTTGATCTGGTGCGGGATGGCATAGTAGTTGCAGGTCTTTCCAAGCTTTACAGTCGTGCTAAACGTAGCATCCAATTCATTAACAAATTAGGTTATCGGTCTTCTCTTGTCATTATTGATGAAGCCCATCAAGCAATTGCAGAAACTTACAAGCTAGTCCTCGATTCTCTCGTTTTACCATACGAACACACAGCACTGCTTGGGTTAACAGCTACACCAGGCCGCACTTGGGCAGACATTAGTGCTGACGAAGAGTTAGCTGAATTCTTTGCACAGCGCAAGGTTACTTTGGAGGTTCCTGGCTACGAGAATCCAATAGACTACCTAGTGTCAGAGCAATACTTGGCACGAGTAGAATACCGACCTTTGCTACACCAGAGTGGATTGAATTTATCTAATAACGACTTGAAGCGTATTGAAGAAGAGTTAGAGTTACCAAAAAATATCCTGACTCGCCTAGCTCAAAACGAACAGCGCAATCTCCGCATTATTTTGGAAATTGAAGATATGGCAAAGACCCACAAGCGTATTTTGGTGTTTGCCATATCTGTAGAACACTCAAAACTTCTAGCCGCTGTGCTGAAAGCTAGAAATTGGCAAGCATCCGCTGTAACTGCCAAAACTCCTGCTTCAGAAAGAGAGCGAATCATTGCGAGGTTTAAAGAGGACAGTCCAGAAACTAAGATTATCTGTAATTATGGCGTTCTTACAACAGGATTTGATGCCCCGCGAACCAGTGCCGCCGTGATTGCTCGTCCCACCAAGTCGCTTGTTTTATACAGCCAGATGGTTGGACGTGCTATTCGCGGACTTAAAGCAGGTGGCAATGAGCAAGCTGAGATTGTTACTGTAGTAGACACAGACTTACCTGGCTTTGGCAGTGTTGCCGATGCTTTTAACAATTGGGAAGACATTTGGAGATTAAAATGACGAAACAACATGATATTGTTCCGGTACATTTAGTTGTTCAGGCCATGCGTGACAACGGTTATAAAAACGCTGCCTATGCACTAGCAGAACTGATAGATAATTCTATTCAAGCGAAAGCTACTGGGGTAGAAGTTCTCTGTGCTGAGAAAGAAACTCAGCTAGAACAGCGCCGTCGTTCTCGCATTCATCAAATCGCTGTTTTAGATAATGGAAGCGGCATGGATTCCACTGTTTTGCGAATGGCTTTACAGTTCGGCAACGGAACCTATCTAGCAGAAGACAAACATACAGGAATGGGGCGCTTTGGTATGGGGTTGCCATGCTCTTCAATTTCCCAGTGTAAACGGGTGGAGGTTTGGACTTGGCAGAGTGGTGTAGAAAATGCAATTTACACATACCTAGATTTGAAGGAAATCAAAAACAAGCAGCTTACTGAAGTTCCCGAACCTCAGAAGCGCCCTATCCCTGAGATTTGGGAAAAAGTCACAACAGGTTTTGGAGAGACGGGAACATTAGTTGTCTGGTCAGATATCGATCGCTGTATGTGGAAGACTGGTAAGACAATTATCGAAAATTCCGAGTTCGTGATTGGACGAATGTATCGAAAATTTTTAGATACTCAAGAAGTAGTCATTCGTATGGCAACTTTTGATATTAATGAACCTACCAAAATCATGGTAGAAAAATTTGCACAGCCGAACGATCCGGGTTATCTCATGGCAAAGACTTCTTGCCCAGATCCTTTTGACAAAACGCCAATGTTTCATCCGTGGCCAGAAGAAAACAGCTATGAGACAACTGTTACCATTGAGTTTCGTGACCACGATCACGAAGTAAAAATTCGTTTTTCTTATGCTAAGGAGGAAGCCCGGCCAGGAAAGACTCCTGGTAATCTCCCGCATGGAAAGCACGCTGGTAGGAATATGGGCGTTTCAGTCGTTCGAGCAGGGCGTGAATTGGAACTAGACGAGTCTTGGGCACAGAAAAGAGCTACAGAGCGATGGTGGGGGGTCGAGATAGAATTTCCCCCAACACTTGACGACTTGTTTGGGGTCACTAACAATAAGCAATCTGCCCGTAACTTTTCAGAACTGGCGAATCTAGATATCGAATCCATGCTAAGAGATGGAAAAACAATTATTGAACTCAAAGAAGAACTAATCCAAGAAGGAGACCCCAGAGGCCCATTAATAAACCTTGCTTATAAGCTCCATAAAAATATAGCAACTATGCGAAATCAGATTAAGGCACAAATGCCTGATTCACGCAGTGGACAAAAGCGGCATCAAGGCCCTTTGGCCGAGAAAGTGGCAACTGAGGTGACAGAAGAACGGAAGAAAGAGGGACACCAAGGGCAGAGCGACAAGGATGAGTCACTTCCTTTAGAGGAGCGAAAGGAAATTATTGAAAGCAAATTAATAGATAGAGGTGTTCTGCCATCTGAAGCTGAAGAGTTAGCTGCAAAAACCGTTTCTGATGGTTTGAAGTACACTTTTAGAAAAGCAGATATAGAAACTGCTGCTTTTTTTTCTGTGGAAAGGGGAGGAGGTGCAATTATGATATTTTTGAACGCTAACCATTCTGCCTACAAAAACCTTGTCGAAGTTTTAGAAGAAGAGGTAGAAGGCGTAGATCCTGAAACACTTCGCTCTCGTCTAACAAATTGTCTCGAAGGTTTGAAATTGTTATTGATGGCTTGGGCGCGGTATGAGGATGAGCAACCTGATGGGCCCCGGCGCAATAAGGCACAGGATGCTCGTGTTGATTGGGGACGGGTGGCTCGACAATTTCTTGAGGGTGAGGAATAACTGAAGGTTCTCTCGTTGTTTAACTAGGGGTTAGGGGTTTAACATTAGTGACGGATATTGTGCCACTCTGTACCCACTTCCCAAAGTAAACCAGTTAATTATATTTTCCAGGAACCGGAAGAAGTGCGATAAACCAGAGAGTCAGAAGTTCGATCGCCCCTTCTCCAAAAACACAAAGGTCGATCGCCCTTTTCACCCAAATTTCGACCTACGCACCCCAACAAAAGAAAGCGGGTCTTTCACTAAATCTGCCATTTCCATGCAGTATCTTCGCAAAAAACCCGGTTTCTGAGCTCTCAGGCCCAAGTTTTATTAGTGACTATGCCCGTGCCCGCCATGAGAATGCCCGTGATCACCATGAGAATGCCCACCATGAGAATGCCCACCGTGAGAATGTCCACCGTGATTGTGTCCGTGATCGCCATGAGAATGACCGTGATCGCCGTGAGAATGGCTGTGTTCGCGGTGTGTGGAAGCCAAACTCGGATTAACAGCAACCGCAGTCTCACTCAACAACGCTTCAATCTGCGGATTTGCCCACTCGGCCGCCATTTTCAGAAACTCTGGATGGTCATTCACGCAAGGTAATTTGCGGTAAGTAACTCCTTGACGCTGTTTCTGCAAAGACTCAATAATGTGGTCTACATCTAACAAAGTTTCGTGATTTTCTGTCGCAAATCCGATCGGCATAAAGACGATCGCAGTTGCACCCAAATCAATCAAATTTTTCGCAGCCAACGTCGCATCCGGCTGCGTCCACTCAATCAGCGGCGTGTCGTGATTCAGCCAACCTACCGAAATCAAAGGATAGCGATACATCAAACGTTCCCGCACGCGATCGTACAAAGCTTGACTTTCCACAATTCCCGAAGTAAAGCCCTTCGCTTTGTGCGGACAACCGTGATTCATCAGCACAATCCCAATCTGAGAAGGCAAATGCGCTACAGCTAAATCGTTCTTAATTTCCTCTTCAACCAAACGCGCCATCAAATCGATGTAAGCAGGTTCATCGTAAAAAGAAGGAATGTAGCGCTGTCCTTTTACCCAATGTTCCTTACCATCAAAGGTTTGTGCTAAAGCTTTATTCACCTGTTCGACTGCAATGCCGCTGGTGAAAACAGAATCAACAACCAACAGCGGATAAATCAGAATTTTGTCAAATCCTTCTGCTTTAATTTGCGGAATTACTTGTTCCGGCAAAAACGGCGCGCAAAAGTTAAAAGCTTTGAAAACTTTTACTCGATCGCCCCATTTCTCCTGTAAATTCTTTTCAATCCCGGCGCGCTGCTGTTCAAAAATAGCATTGTGCGGCGAAACAAATTGACCGTGTTGGTGACTCCACTCGTGCAAGTCAAAGATTGCTAAAATCTTCGCCAGCGGCGGATAAATCCAAAGCGGTACTGGCGCAAACTTTGCCGTAAGCAAATTTAAAGCTTGTTCGTTGTAGTTGGCAAAATCGTCGTAGCTTTCGACTTCGCCGTAACCCATTAGCAATACAGCAACCCGATCGTTACTTGCGGGTGCTGCAGATGTTTTGTACTCGATTTTTTCTGGAGAAGCAACCACTTTGTATTCCTCAATTTTATTTATTCTAAGAGATCCGGGCAGGATGAAGGGTGAATCGGAGATTTTTCATTGTTTGCGATCGCACGACTGACGTGCGCGGGGCTGATTCCCGGTTTCTTGGCCCATACTTCCCGGTCAAACCTCTTATTTATCCTAGAAACCGGATTGATGAGCATCAGTCCTAAGTCGGTTTTTTGACCCTGACCCGAAATTCGTAGGGCAGCTAAGCTGGCAGGCCTCTAATTTTCACAATCCTGTTTGTTTAAGCTTTTGTGGGGTCAGCTTCGACGCCGCCGGAAAAGTTAAACCTAAATACAGAACAGCTTAAAACTAGAATCAGCCTTTGCTAAGCTTGACAGGAGATGGGGCGGGGGGGGATAAGTTTCATGTTTTCTTAAGACTCCCTTACCTTGCCTCAGATTAATGCGGTTTGGAGCGTTCCCAGCTTTTAACTTGGGGGGATACTCTTCAAACTTGACTCTATTATAAGTTTAACACCCTATCCCCTGGGGTAGTATATGATATAGTAGCTATATGATAAAGTTATGTTGCGAACTATATTAACTTTCTTGACGAACTATGAGACTGGTAATTTGCCCCGGAGTCCACGAACAAAAGCTAACCGACTGTTTCCTGGCGGGACTTTCGGGGCTTTGGGGACTGGCAGCCGATCGCCAAAACCAGCAAATAGTCGATCGTGTCAAGATTTTTCCCGCTCATAAATATCCGCCTTTTTCAGCTCTTGACATATTTAACTTTTTGTGCGGCGAAGAGTTAGGAGGAGAAAGTCTAGTATTTGTCAGCTTTTCGGCAGGAGTAGCCGGGGCGATCGGGGCGGCTCTTCTGTGGCAGCAACTCGGCGGCAAAGTCGGGGCATTTTTTGCCTTAGACGGTTGGGGAGTACCCCTGGGGGGCAATTTTCCCATCCACCGCATCAGCCACGATCGCTTTACGCATTGGAGTTCGGCAATTCTCGGTGGCGGTGGAGAAAGCTTTTATGCAGATCCCGCGATCGAACATTTGGATTTATGGCGAGATCCCCAAACGGCAAAAGGCTGGCACGTCAGCCAAACCGCCGCCGGCATTGAGACTGTCGCACCCACAACCGCAGCAAAATTTTTAGTCCACCTATTGAAACAATACGGAGTCCAATCAGTTGTTTAATCTTAATTTAGTATCATCCGCGATCGCACCTATTGCCACCATTGCCCGCCTCGACAATTCTGTCACTTCAGGCACAACAAACACCATCAAACAGTGGTTGATATTTAGTGCCTCAGCATTTTTAGTCTCAATTCCAGTATTCGTGCAAGCACCGTTAGTGCGTTTATATCCAACCATCAGTTTGCTGTCAACTATCCCCTGGTTCGTTCTGAGTTTAATTCTAATTTTTCGCCCCAAAACACAACTTTGGGGAGATTTATTATTAGGATTTGCCGGATGTTGGCTGGCAGGTTCTATCTATTGGGGCTGGTTTAGATGGGAACCTATTTTACATCTACCTATAGAATCAATTGGCTTGCCTTTTGCTATTTGGTGCTTGGGCAAATCTTGGGGAAAAGTGGGCGGCTATTTTTATTTAGGTTCGCTCTTGGGCACTGCGATTACTGATTTATATTTTTATTTAACTGGGTTGATGCCCTACTGGCGGCAAGTGATGCACGCGGAACCGGAATTAGCAATGCCGATTTTTCAAAGTGCGATCGGTCAAATCGAAACTCCTTGGGGCATAGGTTGGGCTCTCGTTTTAATCGCTGTGTTGCTAACAGTCGGTTTGCTGAGTTTGCGCGATCGAGAACTGCACTGGCGCGCGTTTAGTGGCGCGGTGTTAAGCACTCTTTTGGTAGATGGTTTATTTTGGCTGGCTGCTTCTGCAGCTTAAGATTTATGATTGGTTGCTATGTTGGTAATTTTTGACCTCAGATGTGGGCGGATTGACGCAGATTAACGCAGATTTTTTTGATGGATGTAGTCTTGAGATTCCTGACTTTTTAAAGAAGTCGGGAATTTGGGTATTTACTGAACAATTATGAGTTAAAATCTAAAATCTAAAATCTAAGAATCCCAAATCAATATCATGTCTTTCATTTCAATTCGCGGTGTAGAACATTATTACGAGTGGATAACGGCAGATAACACGGCCCAACCTAGCGGGAAACCAGTGATGGTATTTCTGCACGGCTGGGCGGGCTCAGCGCGCTACTGGGAAAGCACGGCACGGGCTATTGCTGATGATTTTGATTGTTTGCTCTACGATATGAGAGGTTTTGGTCGATCGCCCTTGCCAAAAGAGCCTCCTGAGTCCAGCTACGAACTCGAAACCTACGCCCGGGACTTAGCTGAATTATTAGAAGCTTTGAATTTAAGCCGCGTCTTTCTCAATGCTCACTCCACAGGTGCATCAATTGCTACTTTATTTCTCAACCTTTACCCCGAAAAAGTAGAAAAAGCAATTCTCACTTGCAGCGGGATTTTTGAATACGACGAAAAATCTTTTACAACTTTTCACAAATTCGGTGGCTATGTGGTAAAATTTAGACCCTCTTGGCTGGCATCCATCCCGTTTGCCGATCGGCTATTTATGGCCCGGTTTTTGCGCCGTTCCCTGCCCACAGAGGTCAGTCTGGCGTTTCTCAAGGATTTTTTAATGGCAGACGAGCAAGCTGCTATAGGTACAATGGTGACGGCCGTCAGCAAAAGAGCCGCCGAGGAAATGCCCCAAGAATTTGCGCGGCTGAGTGTTCCCACACTGCTTGTGGCCGGAGAATTCGACCAAATTATCCCCGCCGTCATGGGAGAGCAAGCAGCCTCTCTCAGCAAAAAAGTAGAATTTGTTATAATTCCGAATACGGCTCACTTTCCGATGCTGGAGGATGCCGCAACATACTTGCAGCGAATTCGAGAATTTTTGCCAGCAGCGGCTTAGCTGAGTTATTGTTCATCTAATGTACGATCGGACACGCAAGCTTTGAGAACGGCTTTTGCTCCGATCTTAATTTTTAATTCCTAATTTCTTAAAGCGAAAGGTGGTACAATGAACGACCTCGACCAATACTATAAAGTGCTGGGACTGTTGCCGGGAGCTTCCAGAGAAGAAATTAGCCAAGCCTACAAGGATTTAGCGTTCATTTGGCACCCCGATCGCATCCCCAAAGACAATCCCAGACTACTACAGAAAGCTGAAGAAAAGATTAAGGAAATTAATCAAGCTCGCGAAAAATTGCGATCGATTCAACCAAGAGGTCAGAATCAGAACGTTCAGCAAAAACATACTCAGCACAAACACACCCAGTACCAAAACACCCAGCACAAATACACCCAGCACCAAAACACCCAGCAACAAAACGCTCAGTACAGAAACACTCAGCAACAAACTACCCAGCAACAAAACGCTCAGTACAGAAACACTCAGCAACAAAATACCCAGCAACAAAATACTCAGTACAAAAACACTCAGCAACAAAATACCCAGCAACAAACTACCCAGCAACAAAATACTCAGTACAGAAACACTCAGCAACAAAATACCCAGCAACAAACTACCCAGCAACAAACTACCCAGCAACCCAATACTCAGTACCAAAACACTCAGTACCAAAACAATCAGCAACCCAATACTCAGTACCAAAACACTCAGCAACCCAATACTCAGTACCAAAACACTCAGTACAGAAATACTCAGTATCCAAACACCCAGCACCAAAACACCCAGCCACCACCGGCCAACCCTAAAGAACCCCGCTACTCTTCTGAACCCTCTTCAGGAAAATATCCTGGAAATTATCCGGGAAGCTATGGGGGAAACCCTGCAGGGCCGTATTCAGAGGCGTCCCGCTACCAATCGCAGCCGCCGCCTTCTCAGTCTTACCGCCAAGCTGGGCCGCAAGCTCCCGATTTAAGCGGTTCCAACTTCAAAGGAGCTTCCTTAAAAGAAAAGGATTTTTCAGGAAGAAACTTGAGCAATGCAAACCTGAGTGAAGCCGACTTAAGTGATGCTTTTCTACACAACGTCAATCTCACAGGCGCGAATTTGCATCAAGCAAACTTGTTCAGGGCCAATTTGTTAGGAGCTTGTTTGATCAATGCCAACTTGAGAGAAAGCAACTTAATCGGAGCCGATTTGAGCGGTGCTGACTTGAGCGGTGCTGACTTAACAGGAGCGAAAATCGGTTACGGCGATCGAGTTATGGTCAAACTTACCCGGACTACATTAACAGGTACAATCTTACCCGACGGTACTGTTCATAGCTAAATTATTTAGTTTTTAGTGAGTGATTGTAGACGCGGGTTTTACCTGCAATATTTGCTGCAATTCCAAATACAAAAAAATCCGCCCTTTGCGAATTTGGGATAAAAACTTATATTCTGTCAGCTAGAACAACCGCAATAAAATTGGTTCGTAGTGAGGGCGTTCGTCGTCAGAATTGTATGAGGACTTGCATTCCTCGCTGCGTACCCATAATGGTTAAATTACTTGACATGATATTACGCGATCGCGATCGCACAAACCGAGTTTTTTTACCCGGTTCAAGAACTGCAACAAGGTCTTTTCGTTCATCAAACCGCGTTTCTGTCTCCAACACGGCTAATCGAGATTCATATTACAGCAACCGCCAAAATGGTTCCTGTTCTGTTTTTTCCTTCTTCCTTCTCCCTTCTTCCCTTCTTCCTTCTTCCTTCTTCCTTTTATCCGTTACATAATCCGTTGCCGAACTTTCTTCTTCCTTCTTCCCTTCTTCCTTCTTCCTTTTATCCGTTACATAATCCGTTGCCGAACTTCCTTCCGTTATTAATTACTTCCGCCACGGCGATTGCGTAACTTTCGTCCAGCAGCCAGCATAGCGCCTCCCGCCATCAAACCCCCCACAGTCATCGGTTCGGGAACCGGCTCAGCTTGAACCGCCTCCACAGAACCGCCTTTAATAAATACAGCAGAATCTAACTTGCCATCGCCCACATCTTTAATGCGAATGCTGAGAACATTCGTCTGATTTTGCTTGAGCAAACCCTCAAAAC
Source organism: Microcoleus sp. K5-D4 (assembly GCF_036704575.1). Taxonomy (NCBI): domain Bacteria; kingdom Bacillati; phylum Cyanobacteriota; class Cyanophyceae; order Oscillatoriales; family Microcoleaceae; genus Microcoleus; species Microcoleus sp. K5-D4. The sequence goes on along the minus strand of NZ_JAUBSD010000068.1, from coordinate 27,991 downwards.
CTAAAATTTTAGTAAAACCGTCGAGCTTAACGATGTTAGCAGCAATACCTGTCAAACTAGGGTTGTCAATATAGTCTGAGTGATATGTAGAGCGATTATATGGATCGGGAACAAGATTATTAATAGTAACTGTTTTTCCGTCGCTCAATTTTGCCAAATTAGTGCCGTTCAGTAGCAGTTCAAAATCGTCATTAAATGCAGAATTGCCGAACTCAGGAAACTCCTCAGAAGCAAATACATATTGAAAGACTAACTTTTCGACCGTGCTATTAGCAAAAAAGCTGAGGTTTAGCTGAGTCAAATCCCCCTCTTCACCTTCAGGTCCAAAGTCTGTGCTTAAATCGCTGATCTTTGTGGTCGTGAAGTTATCTTTCCGATTCTTACCCCGTATATCTGCGACTTTACCAGTGCTCAGAACAACACCTGATGTCAAACCGAAGGGGTCATTAGTGAAAGTACCAAAAGCAGCCGAATTACCTGTAATTGAAACAGAGAAATTACTCAAACCGGCTGTATTAGTCCCCAATAAATTATTTTTTAAAGTCTCAGTGTTATTAGTTGATCCTACCGAAAATGGCATTGCTGGCCCTGCCAACAAACTCAGAGCAGTAGTTAATGTAGCTGTTAAGGCAGCAATTTTGTGAGTAATTATCATAAATTTTTCCTGGCAGATACAAACCTGATCCTATGCACAACTTAATTTTTACATTATATGAGTATCAATGTCTAGTGCCTTTACAATAACTTTACACATAAGTGTATATACGCTTTTTGTGGTTTACTTTTTTAGTAATTCTTGGCAATTAGTCAGCCAATAAACATCAGCGCAAAAATACGGATGCAAAAATACACGTACACAGACTAATAATTTCAGTAATTACGCACTGGAGACAAAATAAACCTGGTTTTGATACCTTTGGTCATGTCCAAAATGACTAATCACTAATGACTAATCACTAATGACTAATAGCTAATGACTGATGACTCATGAAAGATGACCTCGTAAAAAAAAACTATATAAGCCCCCAATTCCTGTCGTAGAGAGATCAAAATTTTTGACCCTAGTTCAACATCCCAGATTCATCTCTGGAGTAAATCTAAAATTTTTCGACTGAGTGCGACTCGACGGCTCGCCGAAGGTCTAAAATCTAAAATCTCTAATCGACTACCTGATAACTAAAACCCCCTTGCTTCTCCTTCGCCGCGCCGATCGGCAGCCCCTTCCAACCAACCGTCTGCAGTCAGGACGATCGCATTGGCATTGCCCCAGCCATCACCTTCGACAATCTGGTGTCCCCGCCACCGCAACTCCGAAAGCGTCGCAGCCTCAAAACCTCCCCGTTCCACCCTCAGGCGATCGGGCTGCCACTGGTGGTGTATCCGAGGTGCAGACACAGCATCGCCGACATTCATGTCGTAAACCAATACGTTCAGTACAATTTGCAACACGGTGGTAATAATTGTGCTGCCTCCGGGAGCCCCCGCAGCGAGGCGAAATTTGCCATTTTCTGTCACGATGACCGGCGTCATGCTCGATAAAGGAGTTTTCCTCGGGGCGATCGAATTTGCCTCCCCGCCCACCAAACCAAACAAATTCGGCACTCCCGGCGCGGCTGCAAAATCATCCATCTCGTTGTTGAGCAAAATTCCCGTACCCGCCGCCACGACTCCAGCCCCTAAGCCGCCATTCACCGTAAATGTCAAGCTTACTACATTGCGCTCTTTGTCAACTACCGTGAGGTGGGTAGTTTCGGGAGACTCCCACACAAAGTGGCTCAAAGTTTCAGGGTCAACAGCTTTTACCTCTCCCGAAGGTCGGGCTTTTGACATTTGGATTTGCGATCGTCTCAATTTGGCATAATTGCTGTTAGTCAGAGCTTTGACCGGTACACTCACAAAATCCGGGTCGCCCAAATACTCAGCCCGGTCAGCATAGGCAATCCTCATGCTCTCCGCCAGCAAGTGCAAAGTATCTGGACTTTGCCTCCCCAACCTCTTGAGATCCGAATCTCCCAGAATATTCAAGATTTGCAACAAATGAACGCCGCCGGAAGAAGGAGACGACATCGCGCAAATTTCGTAAGCGCGAAAGTTGCCGCAAACCGGATTCCGCCAAATCGGCGTATAGTTTTTCAAATCTTCGAGAGTGATAATGCCGCCGTTTTTAGCCATATCGGCAGCGATCGCCCGCGCAATGTCCCCGGTATAAAAACTCTGCGGATTTTCACCAATCTGCCGCAAAGTCCGCGCCAAATCCCGCTGCACCAAAAGCTCACCCGGCTGGTATAAAATGCCACCACGAGTAAAAACCTCCCGCGCCGCCTGGTTTTTTTTGAGCACGTCCTCTCGTCGCCCGGTAGCCGTGGTAAAACGCGAACTTACCGAAAAGCCTTTTTCTGCCAGGGCGATCGCCGGCGCCACCACCTGGGGCCAAGGCAACTTACCATACTCGCGGTGCACCGTATAAAGTCCAGCAACAGTGCCCGGAATACCCGCCGCCAAATGCCCGTCCAGACTTGCCCTTTGGCGCACCTTGCCTTGCTTGTCGAGGTACATATCCCGCGTCGCCCGTTTCGGAGCTCGTTCCCGGAAATCCAGCGCTTGCACAGTCCCCGTTTCCGCCCGCCGCAGCAGCAAAAAACCCCCGCCGCCGATACCCGCCGAAAAAGGCTCCACCACCGAAATCGCCAAAGCCGTAGCAGCCGCCGCATCCACTGCATTGCCTCCCTGTTGCAGCACGGCCAGCCCCGCAGCGCTCGCCAGAGGGTGAGCAGAAACTGCCATCCCCTGTTTGCTGCGCTGCTGCTGCAAGGTTGCCTGTAGCTGCTGGCAGCCACCCAACACCCAGACTGTTAGGCAACAAGTATAAATTTGCACTTTGCTCAAGAAATTTGGCAACATTTTTTACCGGTGAGGCGAAGATTTTTTACAGTATAATTTTATGATCGTCTTCCCTAAGACCGAGCGGTACTGAGTTCAACTGCAGATAAATTACCTGTTATGGCAGACGGGAACACAATTTGACCCTGGGAGCCTCTCACGGTACAAGAGGAAGAGAGAAAGGAGGAACAGCTTATGGTAACTTAATAAGTAAACAAGTTGGAAAAAGCATCTTTTTTGAGAAAATCCTAATTTCAAAAAAGCTGATGAACGCAGAAAAACGGCGTTGCTGATTTACGGTAGAAAAAACTAAAGATGCAAATCATATAAACAGTATTCACAAAGCTTCGGAATTTTAAATTTATTTTTTTTGCTAGCCTATTAAGCAACAGCAAAAAAATCAGTATAGGTGATTGCTATGGCAAGCCAACACATAGCAGACTTAGCATAGCCGTTTTTGGGCAGTTGTTCGACTGGTTAGTTAATCAATAAAACAGGATTTACCCAATTTTGCTCTCAAGTTCGATTAAATAATTATAATTAGGTTGGTAGTGAGGAATCAAATTCCTCCCTCGCCCGCCCCTGGAGCATGACAAACAATTTTATGCTCAGCGATTAACCGGAATCGCTCTGAGTCAGAAACCAGGTTTTTTAGTAGCTCTATAGTTCTCAAACCAATAATTTTGGGTGAGCCAGGGTTTTTCTGGGTAAGCCGTATTAAAGCAAAAAGATCCATCGAATTTAGGACAACTCCAGTCCCCGGACAAAACCCTCAATCCATCGCAGCCGTCGCCTTTGTGTCAGACAAATTGCCCGCCAAATAAGAGTCTGCACTCGGGCTGCTAAGGGCTGTCCCCTCCTTATGGTAGATAACACTCACGTTGGTAAACCTGTTATATTGGCAGTATGTAGGCAAGTTTCCTGACTACAGGTACTTGCACGTAAATGAGTCAGAGTGTCGGCTTCGATACTATACTTCGGCGAACAACTACCAAACCACACCTTAATGCAAGTTATGAATAGCAAAAAAGTCAGTGTCATCATTCCTGCATTCAATGCTGCCGACACTCTGGCTGAGACAGTTGCCTCCGTACTTAATGGTACTCACAAAAATCTAGAAATTTTAATTGTTGATGACTGCTCTACTGACGCTACTGACCAAGTTGCGGCTAAGCTGGTAGAGCAAAATTCGAGAATTCAATACTTCAGGAATTCCCAAAATTACGGGGTTTCTAAGTCGAGAAATTTAATGATATATCGCGCCACAGGCGAGTATGTAGCGTTTATCGACAGCGACGATACCTGGGAACCCAATAAGTTAGAAGTTTGTTTGAAGATGCTTGCAGACAATCCCGAAGTCAAAGCTGTGGCTCACGCTTTGCGGTATTTAGACAAGCACGGTAAGAAGTTGAGTTATATTCCCACCTATCCTACAACTAAAGCAGAAATGCAGGCGATTAAGGAGACAGGCGAAAGTCCTTGGGTTTTTCCGTCTTCTGTTGTAGTCGATCGCTCTATTCTACTCCAAGAAGGCGGGTTTCCAGAAGATTGGGAGGTAGGAGAAGATACAGAATTATTTACCAAACTTGCTCAAAAGTATGGCTTGCTGGCGGCGACAGAACCTTTGGGAAATTATCGAATTAGAGGGAACTCTCTCACAGATAAGCACTGGCTGAAAAAGCGCATAGCTTCTGATTGTGTCAAGGAAAACCAATTGCGGCGCTTGCGGGGAGAAAAAGAGTTATCACTCCAGGAGTACGAACAGTTATGTTTTAAGAATTTGCCGCTTTTGCAAAGGCTTAACAAATTTCGAGAAGTTTTGGCACTGCACTACATGAGAAAGCTGGGACAAAGTTGGTTAAATCGGGAGGTTTTGCCGACTATTGTTTACGGGGTGGCTACCACAGTGCTCAATCCTCAAGCTACTGTGCACAAGTGGAAATGGATGAAGACTCACGAAAAGTTGAGTCATCAAACCGCAGAAGGTATCAATCACTCGCCACCATTAAACCCCCAGCGATCGTCTGAAATTGGGGGGCTGTCCTAAAGGATGTTATAGTTGTATAGCCTTTCTCAGTAACATGAGGTGCACGCTTGATAAGCGGGCATAGGCTTCCGTGGGCATAGGGAATACCTCACTTTATTGATAACTGCTATATGCGGGTTTAGTCAAGAAATTAGGTGCTGCCAATAAAGCCGAATCGACGCCGATCGCCCAGGGGCGGGTTAATACCTGATATTGGCGTTTTGAGCCGTATTTGACTGTTAATATTCTGTCGGGTCAATTACCCGCACTACCGGCTACAGTGGCTTGCGGTCGTGCGGTGGGGGACAATATAAAAATTTTTGAAAGTCGTGGATGTCAGCCTTGATTTATTCGGCCGCCAGCTTCAACCCTATACAGGGCGAAAATAGCAGCGATCGCCAGCCGTACTATTTGACCCCACAACAGTTAGAATAAATAATATATAAGTAAAAAGGAAAGTTTTGGCCATTAAAAAATGGGTAGCAAACCCCTTTTTGAGGCAGAAAATAAAAGGAAAATTTTATAAAACATTCTGCCTTTTACCTTCAGAGAACGATCGCCTTTTTATTGGGAATTAGATTGAATTTATGATGGACTGGCAAGAAATTTCTGGCAATTGGGTATTAATTCCCTCAAGACCGATCGCGATCGTACATTTTCTCGGCGGTGCATTTGTGGCGACAGCACCGCAACTCACCTATCGCTGGCTGTTAGAAGCTTTGGGGAATCAAGGATATGTTGTAGTAGCAACGCCGTTTGTCAATACTTTAGATCATATTGCGATCGCCCGCGATGTTCTCAACAAATTTGAAAATGCCCTCGATCGCCTGCGCGCCACTAAATTGCTCAAATCTTCCTATCTCCCCATCTACGGCATGGGACACAGCATGGGATGCAAACTCCACCTCCTGATCGGTTCTGTGTTTGACGTAGAAAGGGCAGGCAATATTCTGATTTCTTTCAACAATTATGCGGCATCAGAAGCAATCCCGATCGTCGAGCAAATTTCCCCCGTCTTTAACGTTGAGTTTACCCCGTCCCCGCAAGAGACTAATCGCCTCGTCCAAGATAGCTATCAAATTCGGCGCAATCTTTTAGTCAAATTTAACGGCGACAACATCGACCAAACTCTGCTTTTGACCAAACTGCTAAAAGCACGATTTCCCGACATGATTACAGTTCAGACTCTGACTGGCAACCATCAAACGCCCTTGGGTCAAGATGTTAGCTGGCCTGTGGGTCAAATTTTTACGCCCTTCGATGCGATCGGGCAGTGGGTCAAACAAGAAGTGTATCGAGAATTAAATGAATTAAAACGGACAATTCTGCTGTGGCTTAATCCTCTGTCGCGCCTTTAAAACCCGATGAACGCATTAATCAGAAATTTCCTCTACCACTTCCAAAATATCATCTTCATTGTTCGGCCTTGAGACAGGAGTATAATTTTTGACGATCGACAAACAGTTCCGTCCATCAGCCGTTCTCACATAACTAATACTGTCTGCGATGTCTTTAATCAATTTTAGGCCCCGCCCGCCCGGAGAGTTAATATCGACTTTTTCTGAAATATCTTTGATTTTTTTCTCTAAATCAAACGGATCGCCCCAATCCCAAATTTTAATCTCTAAAGAGTCAGCGAACACAGCCACCTGAATGTCAACAGGCAAATCCGCTGGTTTGCCCTTGTGGGCGTGACGCACAGCATTCGTAAAGCCCTCAGCCAAAGCCAACTGACACCGTATCCACACACTTGTAGGAATTCGCGAGTCGTACAATTGTGCAAACCACGACAAAACCCAGCTTAATCCATTCAGACCTGTATTGACTTGAAGATCCGCTTTTTTTAGCATCGGCAACTTTTCGGAACCTTTTAATTCAATCACGCTCACCACAGAAGTTCTTCATCGCCCGGTGGGCAAAATACAACGAGACACAATACAACCAGATAAAATACAACGAGACCAAGTATAACGGCGGCAAAATTGAATGGTAGTTTGAGGATACTAGCTTTGGTGGGCCCTGGATCAATGTCTAATCCACTAATCGGTTAGGCACTATACCATAAATAGCATTTTCATGTCAACGAGCGCCTGTTGCAAATAAAAGTCTATAAAAATTTATATTCTGAGTATAAACTGAGTGAAGTTCGATCGCGCCAAATTTCTATCAAATTTTAACGTAAATTGAACTCAACGACCCGCTGTCAAAAGCAATTACCTCGAAAGCGATGCCAATAAACTATACTCAATCTCAGACAAGGGCGCTGACAGGATATATTTTAAATGACCCCCAGACCTTGAAAAACTTGTAGTACCTAAGTGCCCATGTTTCAAATTCTGGTTATTGACGATGATACGGCTGTTCAAGAACTGCTGAGAAGAACCCTGAAAAAACAGGGTTACGAAGTAACAGTAGCAAGCAATGGCGAAGACGGTGTAGCCCAGGCGCAAAAATTGCGTCCGGCCCTGATAATTTGCGATTGGATCATGCCGCGCTTGACCGGCATCGATGTCTGCCGTCGAGTCAAGGCAGATCCGGATCTGTCAACTACACAATTCTTTTTGTTGACTTCTTTGGGTTCGATCGCCGATCGAGTCAAAGGCCTCGACGCAGGTGCCGACGATTTTATCTCGAAGCCGATCGAACTCAACGAATTACAGGCGAGAGTACGCGCGGGATTGAGGCTGCACCAACTCAGCCGAGATTTGAAAATAGCCAAGCAAAGTCTGGAAGCAGAGTTAGCCGAGGCTGCCGAGTACGTGCAGTCGCTGCTGCCAGATCCGATGACGGAACCTTTCAGCATCGAAGCAAAATTCATTCCCTCCCGGCAGTTGGGGGGAGATTGTTTCGACTACAACTGGCTAGATGCCGATTATTTGGCGATTTACTTACTCGACGTAGCCGGTCACGGTTTGCGGGCGGCCCTGCCTTCTGTGGCAGTGCTGAATTTGCTGCGATCGCGCACGCTCCCCAACATAGACTACTACAAACCCAGCGACGTTTTGCGCGCCCTCAACACCACCTTCCAGATGAGCTACCAAAATGACAAGTATTTCACCATCTGGTATGGCGTTTACAACCGCATTTCTCGCCAGCTAGTTTATGCCAGCGCCGGCCATCCACCGGCCGTGTTGATTTCCCAGTCGCCTGCGAGCACCGCTAAAATCCAGCGATTAAAAACCCCCGGAATGCCGGTCGGAATGTTTCCCGACGCCCCCTATGTCGATAATTGCTGCGATGTCGAGGATTTGAGCACTCTCTACATCTTTAGCGACGGGGTATACGAGATCCACCAACCTGACGGCAATATCTGGGGGCTTGACCCTTTCGTAGATTTGTTAGCAGCTTACAACGGTGCAAGTGCCGACCAGTTAGAGCTGGTTTTGAACTACATTCAAAAGTTGAACGCTAAAGCAGTTTTTGATGATGATTGGTCTTTACTCAAGGTAAACTTTGGCTAGCTGACTTCTTGCACTGCATCTGTGACCAAATAGCAAGAAGGCAGCAGCCCAAAGATTTAGTTAGTTGAGAGAATTTTGCTATTAAAAGCATCGCGGGTCTGAAATATCTCGAAAACTCGATCCATGCTGGTGAGTTCAAATAAGATGCGGATTTGCTCGTTGATAGAACAGACAACTAATTGACTCCCAGCGGCCCGGACTGTTTTGAGCGCCAAAACTAAAGCGCCTAAACCAGAACTATCCATAAATGTCACATCAGTGAAGTCTATCAATACCACATCGGCTCCCGCTTCCACTAGGTCGCTAATCTCTTGGCGGAATTGACTTGCCTTGGTGCCGTCTAAAATGCCAGAGGGCTGAATAATTTTAACTACAGGACTCATATTTTGCGGTGGGAATGTCAGAATTTCTAGCCAGACTAGGCTAGTATAGCTGCGAGATGGACTCCGATCCAAATAACAGGGGGGGAAAGCGCCAGAGCCTGAGAGCGGGAGAATAGTTATGAGTGCAAAAGATGATGCTCGTCGCGGATCGTAACGCCGATCGCAGTCGCAGCGCTTCGCCGCGAGTGAATTTTGAGAGAGGGACAATCTTTGTTCTGCTGAATGCCTTCTGGTATTAATCAAACTCGGCTAACTTTGGCGCGGTAGAGCAGTTTGTCGCCTTGTCTGTAGCCTGTGTAGCGGACTTTGACGGGTTCTCCGGGCTCGGCTGTTCCTTCCATGAGCTGGTGCTGTTGGGGGTTGTAGGGAATCTGGGCTCCGACTGGGGCGATCGACTCCACTCCCCAATGCTCTAATAACTGCTCGACTGGCCGCAGCAAGGGCAGTAGTTTCTGAGCCCGCAAGTTGTGATTTTCCTGAGCTTTGCTCGCAGCAGTCGGCCACTGCAACATCCAAGATTCTAAAATTTGCACGCTAGATAGCTGGAATTCCTGCATCAAAGATTCTCGCTGCTGTTCGATCGAAGCTTGCAGGCGCTGATATTCTTGTTCTAGGGCTGTCGGTGGTGCCTGTTCTAACTCTACATAGTTTGGCGCCAAGGTTGCCAGTAGTTCGGGTAAGGAAATTTGCAAAGCTTGACTAATTTTGAGCAGTATGTCGGCTCGGGTTTGCAAAGCTAAACCGCGACGCAGGCGACTTAGCTGGATCTCGGAAACTCCTGCTTTTTGGCTGAGTTCTCGATCGCTCGAAAGCCCCGCCTGTTCCATCAGGCGTTGCAGTTGAGGAGCATAATCTGGAATATTGGCAGTCACGAAAAACTCATCCAAATTAATAAATGGACATATTCTCGATCGTAAACTGTCACGAGCCTTAAGGAAATACATTTTTGGGGCGGGCTGTTGGGCCCGCCCCACAAGAGTTTCGCAATTTATGCCGATGCAAGTTCAATTATTGAAAGCTTGCTATTTGACGGCTACTTTTTCGCGGGCGGTGGCTGTTGCAGTTGTCGCAGAACCTTGCAAATGCGCTTCTAGGAACCACAAACGCTTGTCAATTGTCCGCGAAATTTCAGTGTAGAGATCCGCTGTGTCGGCGTCGCCGAGTTCGTCTGTTTTGTCGATGGCAACTCGCAGGTGTTGGGCGTAGGGTGCGTAGCGATCGGCCAAAGCCGTCACGTATTCTTTGCCGTCTAAAATGTCGAAAGGAAATTCTGGCAAAATCGAATCTGCTGCGGCTGTGCGGGCTGTTCCTACAGCCAAACCGCCCAAAGCTGTGACCCGTTCGGCAACCAAATCGATGTATTCTTCGAGTTCTGTTGCCATTTCGTCAAACAGCAAGTGCAACTGGTAGAAGTCCATGCCTTTAACGTTCCAGTGAGCTTGCTTGACTTGAGTTTTTAAGTCCAGAGTCGTTGCTAGTGTGGCGTTGAGCAGCCCGACTACTTGAGAGCGGGTGGCGGCTGACATATCGATACGGGTGGGGTAAAGGTGTTGTTTGTGATTGTTGGTAGTCATAGGTTTTTAGCTTGTTATTAGTGATTGTCGATCGAACTTCTTAGAAAGGTTTGGGAGAGGGAATATTTGGCTGTCATGAATTTCTGTTGAGAGGCTCAGGCTAGGTGCATCTGCAACACCGCACGGGGAGCTCGGCGTATTTTACAGCGGATAGTTTCTAAACCGAGACGCTGGCAAGCTTCGTAGCGGTGGCAGCCGGAAAATCCGTAATACTGACCATCTACTTCTAGCACATCGATGGGTTCGTTTAAACCTACCTCGCGGATGGATTCCATGAGGGCGGCGACTTTGGTTTGGTCATTGACTCGCGGCAGGGGGCGGCGAATCTGGTTGAGGGGAATTTCTTCTATCCTCATGGTGACTCTCTTTTTTACTATTTAAATCATACTCGTTATGACTTCGTTTTGTCAACAAACATGAGAACTTAGGCAAAAACGTGGTTTCTGCGGGGAATATGGGGGTTAGAAAATCCCAACTACTGCTATCTAGCCCGGAAATCCCATACAAATACCTATTGAATTGGCAAGACTCAGCACAGGCAGGATTTTTCATGCCTTTCGATAGATCGATCGACCTCAACCTTCTAGCTACAGTGGGAGAAAAGATAAATTGTGGCTTGAAATTATGGCATCCTCCCAACCCCTCAAAGGCATTGAATTGATCGACTGCGCCAAAGCTAACGCCCAACAAGGAATCGCCACAGCCGCGAAGCTTTGCGGCTACGGAGGCGACCTCAACACCTTCGAGCGGGAACTGAAAAAGGCTTGCCAAGACATCGGCGTCGAAGTCAAGGAGTTAAGCGACTTGATTACGGCTCAGCAGATGATGAAACAAGGAATGGGTATTGAAGTCGCTCCAGATACTCCCTCAGAACTCTAGGCTCAATCTCCACCGCACCAGTTTTAAATCTAAGATTGCCCTGACACCAGTATTTTGAGTCTGCTAGCTGAGGCAGGCTAGAATGTTTTGCATGGGAGCTTCCGACTTTAGCCAGGAGTCGCGTTTTCTCCCGCGAAGAGGGTGCTTTCTGGAGGGTGCTGAGATTGTTAGGAGGACTGTCGTGTCAGATCAGCAAGACCGAATTATGCGTTTGTTTATAGAGGAGGCTAAGGAGCACCTCGATACTCTAGAAAATGGTTTAGTGGATTTAAAGTCCACGATGAAAGACCCCGAAAGCGTCCAAGAGATGTTTCGAGCCGCCCATTCCGTGAAAGGAGGGGCGGCTATGCTGGGCTTAGATAGTATTAAAACAACCGCTCACCGCTTGGAAGATTGTTTTAAGGTGCTCAAGGACGGGCCCGTCAAGCAGGTTGACCAAACGGCAGAATCCCTATTTTTAAAGGGAGTTGATACGCTTAAGGACTTGCTGGGGCGACTGGAGGGGCCTTTCGGCTTGAGGAATGAAGAGGGAGAAAAACTCGTGCAGCAGGTGATGCCTGTTTTTGCTCAACTGGAAACTCACCTCAATAAATTGGCGTCGGGTAAAGTGCAGGCTGCTGCTGGGTCTGGTACGCCCGCCGCTCCAACAGCGGGCGGGGTACCGGCGAATTTTGCTGTTGAAGTGATGACTTTACTCAAAGAAATGTTGCAGGTGTTCAAGCAGAAAGAATCGGCTGCTAGTCGCTCTGAGTTGACGGCTGTGTGCGTTCGCCTCTATAAGTTGGGAGGTAAAATTGAGACTTGGCAAAATTTAGTAAAAACAGCTAGAGCAGCGATCGTTAATCCCAAAAACTCTTATAAAGTCTTAGCTCCCCTGATTATCAAAGAACTCAAGGAAGCTGGCGATTTAGTACAAGTGGGGAAAGTCAAGACGATCGTTCCGAGTAAAAATTTGCTACTTTTGGCAGCAAGCCCAAAACCAGCAGAGGCAAGCGCCCCAGCCGCCCCAGCCGCCCCAGCCGCCCCAGCCGCAGCGTCGAAGCAAGTAGCACTTCCCGCCGAACCGAAGGCGGTAGTCAAGCTTTTGCTCAAAACTTTCAACAAAAAGCAACTCTCGGAAATCGCCAAGTTACTGGTTAACGCCATCAAATCCTCGAACTAGGATGTGTGGCAGTAGAAGATAGAGTTGAGCAGCAACTCGAAAAAATTCACTTAGTCGAGATTTTTGCCCTCTACCTTCTACTGTTGGGCAAGCCTGCGTTAGAATTAGTGGATATGTAGGCGTGCAATGTTGTACCAGAATTAAAAATCGAGCAGGCTTTATAAGGCGGTAGCTGTGAAACCAATTCGTTCATTAGAAGATGCTTTAAACCGCTGTCAGGCGATGGGAATGCGCTTGAGCCGCCAGCGTCGATTTATTCTAGAACTTTTGTGGGAGGCAAAAGAACACCTCTCGGCTCGCGAAATTTACGATCGCCTCAACAAACAAGCGCATTCGATCGGTCATACTTCGGTTTATCAAAATCTAGAAGCTTTGTCGAGAGAAGGGATTATTGAGTGCATAGAACGCTCAGAGGGACGCTTGTACGGCAATGTCAGCGACTCTCACTCTCACGTCAATTGTCTTGATACGGCTCAGATTCTAGACGTTCATGTGGAATTGCCGCTCGACTTGATCGAGCTAATCCAAGAGCAAACTGGTGTCAAAATTGTAGACTACCGGATAGATTTCTACGGATACCGATCGGCAGAGTCCGCCACGCAAGCATCGAGTGTCAGCGATACGCCAAAGGCTTCGTAACCGATAAAGCAGCGGCTGTTGGAAGCAAAACGGATATTTGTGATCGACCTGTCGGTCGTATAAAATGATTTAAGTATTTTGCTGGGTTGGATCTGTTTTTTTGCCATCGCCTGCCGGAATTAGGCACAACAGTAGAAAAAAAATGAAAACAGAAAAATGAAACTTGATCGACAAGTTTGGCGATCTGGAATAAAATTTACGACTAAACCCAAAAAATCATTTCTACCCGCTACACGTAAAAGTGTAGACTAAATCCGGCTGTAGTACCCCTTTATTTTTAATCGGCTTGGATGAGACGAAAGTTAGTTTAGTTGCGGTTTCAACCGCTGAGTCTGATAAGGTAATTTCTGACCCGGATTTAATATTAGACCTTAGTTTAATCCCTCCCCTAATTCATCTGTGGAGTCAAATCTAAAATCTAAAATCTAAAATCTAAAATCTAAAATTGATCGACTGACGGGGCTTTATACTGCTTTTTCTGCTAAACGGCCCCGGGATCTGTCAATAACTGTGTGATAACTGGTATGATTTACGTGCCTCGAGAGCCTAAAAAACTCGGAAGCAACCAGTGGGGCTGGACACGAACCTCACTATAAAACGCCGTAGAGGGAAAGATTGCCAGTACCTTGAAGGAAGTTCTCGATCTCCTTAACAGGAGTCAGAAGCCCACATCACAATCTATGATTTGATGTGGGAGTGTCACGTGAAGAGTGCGCATTACAGGACAGGCTGAAGTAATGGCGAGACGACAATCTGACCAATTCCACACACCACCGCAATACAACCCATCCCCTAAACCGACGGCACAGTTCAGTGCAGAGGCGACAGGCGATGCGAGTTCCTTCGTAACGGCCCAGCCGACCGATGGAAAAAGAACTTTTTGGCAGTGGCAGCTTATCTGGCTGAGTCTCCTGGTGGGATTTGGAGTAACCGGTGCCGCTGCATTTCTCTGGTTGCTGACGATGCCGCCACCGCCCAATTGCCAGCAACTGTCGCCCTTGGCGGCCGACGGAGAGCGACTTTACTGCGCTCAACAAGCTGCTAAGTCGGGCAAGCTAGAACAGCTAGAATCGGCAATGGCACTGGTGCAGGCTTGGCCGAAAGAACATCCGCTATACTCGCAGGGTCAACATTTGATAGGGGAATGGTCGAAAGCCATTCTGGGATTTGCCAGGGCAAAAATTGAGAGGGGCGATTTGAAAGGCGCCCTAGAGATTGTGGCGAAAATTCCGAAAACCAGTCCGTCTTACCCCGAGGTAGAAGAGGCTGTTACGGCTTGGGAAAAAAATTGGCAGGAGGGCCAAAAACTCTACGATACAGCCCTAGCAGCTTTGAAAAGTGAGGATTTAAGGAAGGCTTGGGATTATGCTCAAGCTTTGTTCAAGCTGGAAAATATTTTCTGGAGTCAAAAGCGTTACAACGAGCTGATCCAGCAGATTTCTTTGGAAAGAAACGGCTGGCAGCGCTTGCAAGAGGCTAGAGATTTGGCGAAGGACGAGACTCCGCAAAAGTTCGCTGAGGCGATAGTCCTGGCTCGCAAAATAGACTCGCAGCTTTTTGCCCGCGCTAAAGCTGAAAAGGAAATTGAGGGATGGAGCCGGACTTTGCTGGCAATGGCTACTAAGCGGTTGGGGGCGAAAGACCTGCCGGGGGCGATCGAGGCTGCTTCAGTTGTGCCACAGGATTCGCTACTGTTTGCGGAAGCTCAAGATTTGATGCAGTTGGGTAGGGCTCAGGCAGTGACGTGGAACCAGTCGATATCAACTCCGCTGCCACAACACATTTTTAGCTTGCTCGAAGGGCAGGGCGCTGCTAGCCAAATTGCTCCGGGTCGCCCTCTGTACAAGCAAGCTCAAGTTCAAATTGAAAATTTGCAGGTGCAGTTTCAAGATTTGCTGCGACTGCAAGTGGCGAGTACGATCGCTAGTTTCGGTCAGATAGGAACGTTTGGACTCGCGATCGAGCAAGCGCAAACCATCGGAATTAAGCAACCGCGGCGGATTCACGCTCAAACTTTGGTGGCTGCTTGGCGCCGGGACATTCAGCGGATCGAAGACCAATCTTTTCTGACTCTGGCGAAGCAGTTGGCAGAACCGCAAACGGTTGAAGGACTTAAGGGCGGCATGGCTCAGCTACTCCTGATCGCTCAAAACCGTCCCCGCAGGATAGAAGCGCAAACTCTCTTGGCTCAGTGGACGAAACGCATAGAAGTTATTCAAGATCAGCCTTTTTTGGATGAAGCGATCGCCCTGGCGAAGCAAGGAAAACTTAGTGCTGCTATTGAAAAAGCTTCGCAAATTAAGAGCGGTAGGACTTTGTACGCGAAAGCTCAGGATAATGTCTATCAGTGGGTGAGCGAACTGCAAGTTGCTCAAGATAGACCGATTCTCGATCGAGCTGCGGCATTGGCATCTCAAGGCAGTCTAGGAGCGGCGATCGATACCGCTTCCCAAATCGGTTACGGTAGGGCGCTGTATTCAGAAGCGGCAGGTGCGATCGGGCGCTGGAGTGCTGAACTTAGAGCCAACAGTGCGCCGCCGCCGGAACCCGTTCGCGAGTACGCGCCGGCTCCAGCAGAGGAGTATGCGCCAGCTCCTCGACAGGAGGAGTACGCGCCAGCTCCTCGACAGGAGGAGTACGCGCCAGCTCCTCGACAGGAGGAGTACGCGCCAGAACCAGAGCCTTACTATCCGCCTGCGAGAGAAGAGGCCCCGGCTCCCGAGCCTTACAATCCGCCTGCTCCGGAGCCGGAACCTTACTATCCGCCCGCGAGGGAGCCAGAACCTTACAATCCGCCTGCTCCGGAGCCGGAACCTTACTATCCGCCCGCGAGAGAAGAGGCCCCGGCTCCGGCTCCGGAACCTCCTCCTCCGGCTCCGGCTCCAGAACCCGCGCCGCCCTCGATTCCGGAATCGGCTGGGCCTCCTGATGCTAATTTGATCCCCGAGTAATTGGGTTTTCGCGCGATCGAGCTCTAAAATCTCCAATCTAAAATCAAGTGAGTAATTTCCAACTGCTGACGATCGATGGCGACCCCATTTTCCGGCTGGGGCTGCGAGTCGCTTGCGAGCAGTATCCAGACTTGCAAGTTATCGCAGAGGTTTCAACGGAAACCGAGGCTTTGCGGGTTCTAGAAGCTCGCTCGCTCAGCTCTGGAGCAGCCAAGAAGCCCGCAGATTTGGTAATTTTGGCTGTTGAGACCCTAAATTTGCGATCGGGTCAAATAGAGGCGCTGGCATTTTGTCGCGAACTTAAAAATTTGTACCCCAACCTGCCACTGTTGGTGCTAGGCGGGCGGCTGACACCAGACCTGTTGGCGCAAATACAGGCTGCCGACGTGAATGGCTATTCTCCTAAAGGTAGAGATATTTCCCGGACTATTGAAGCTATTCGCGCTGTGGCATCTGGTTGCACTTATTGGGCGACGGATGCGGGCACTAACCCGGAAATAGAACTAAATGCAGCGGTGGTTCAAACAGTAGAAAACTCCGCAGCAATTGCAGATAAAAATGTAGATAATTCGACAGTTGATACGCCAGTACACAAAAAAATACTGGCTTATTTTTGTCTTTCTGGACTACGGGAAATAGATGCAAGTTTGGCAGTTGTCCAAGCTGATTTGCAAGAGATAAAAGCGGCCGAGCCGACAGATTTGCCTTCTATTTTAGATGGGGTTGTACTCAGCGGACGCCGCAGAGAATTGCTGGCAGCTCGTTGGATTGTCAGTCAGTTATTATTTGAAGGAAAAGGGGAGAAGGCAGAAGGCAGAAGGCAGAAGGCAGAAGGCACAGGGGAGAGGGGAGAAGGCAGAGGGGAGAAAGAAGAAATTAGAGGCGAGAATTTGTTAAATAATTCTCAATCGCAATTAGCGAATTCCCAAGTTTCGGCTGAATCTTTGGTGGTTGCAACTAATTGGCAAGGTAGCTTGTTTGACTCGGTGGCAGCTAAATTGCAGTTTGATTTGGTGAATTTGACTGGCTTGCCTTTGGAAATCGATATTTTGCGATCGCCCAAAAAGCGTGAATTGATGACCTCCATCCTGCGGAAGTTAAAGGATTTGCTGGAGGAATTGCGCTTTTCGCAAGTGCACCAAACTCAATTGTCGCAAAAAATGCCTGCTATTTTACGGGATTTGTGGCAGGCGACAATCATAGATTTTTTTGGGAGATACTATACACTGCAAACGGGAGAAAATCGGGTTTTTGATGGCAGTCAAACCAGCTTGAAACTAGGAGAAAGTCAAGGGGGAAGCGCTGCTTATCTCTTGGCAGGCAGTGGGGTAGAAGTTGTGCCGATGCTGCTGGCAGATGCTGATGTAGTTGCAGCAGAAATCCTTGATAAAATACCGATGACAATTGATTTTTTTGCACATTTGCTATTTGAAATTCCTCTAACAGTTGACAATATTTCTTGTGTTGCTGGCAGCCCGGAAGCCATGCAGCGAGCTGAAGCTTTGTTAGAAAATTTGGCAATTCAAGTTGCTAGCGGAGTGGTGCAGCCTTTACTAAATAATTTGGCAAATATTGAAGAAATCAAGCAAAATTTTTACGATAGCAAGTTGATTTCGACGCGAGAAATTGAGAGATTTCGGAATGATTTGTCATGGAGATATAGCTGGAATAGATATTTTGTGGAACCGAAAGCTATTTTTGAAAGCAGGTTTTGGCTGTTTGTTTGGGGCGATTCTGGAATTAAGAGAATTTCTATTTATGCTCCGAGAAATCAGGAGTTAGCACAGCTTTCTAGGTGGCAGTTAGCCTTGACGTTGCTGCTGGAAACCAGAGATGCGATCGCACCTAGAGTTCGCGCCGTTATTTCGTTGTTGGGTGCTGGCGTTGTTTACGTTTTGACTCAGGTTATAGGGCGGGGAATTGGTTTGATAGGCAGGGGAATTATCCAGGGGATTGGTAATTCTTTGCAAGATAGCAAGTTTGGCAAAAATGGGTGATGGGTGGGCAACGAGTAGTAGAAAAGATTGCATAAATCTTTGATGCAAGAGGGAAAGCGTAGATTAACTGGGATTAACGCAGAGGCTTTTCAAAAAATCTTGCGAAGGTCTGCAAGAGTTCTGGTGTAGGGGATTTAAGAGATTTGATATAATGGGTGATTGGTGATTAGTGGTATTATAGATAAAACTTAATTCTATAAGGTTGAAATTTTATGAGTATTATGATAGCGATAGATGCCGATCGCATAAACAGTTTAGATTTGTCTCCGGTGCGGACTGTGGTTGAAAAGTGGCTGGCCGAAGGAGCGATCGCCCAAAACGAACAACAGCTACAATTTGAAATTGAGTATCCGCGCGAAGAGTTAGATCCGCGAGAAATTTCGGAAATTCCAGAAGTGCGGCTGTGGTTTATTCGCTTGGATGCTTGTTACCCTTGGCTGCCATTTTTGCTGGATTGGAAAGCGGGAGAATTGGCCCGCTATGCCGCGATGTTGGTGCCGCACCAGTTCCACCGCACCCAAGGTATTCAGTACAATCCTGAAGCATTGGAAATGTTTTTGATGAACAAAATTTTTGTGTTGACTGATTGGTTTAATCAGCAGGGAATCCCCAGTAAATCAAAGTTGATGGCGATGTCGCAGATGTTTGGTTATGATTTGGAGGATGCTTTTTTTGATGTGATTGTGCCTCACAAATAAGCGATCGCACTCTAATTAACATACTCCTAATTAGGTAGGCTACTCTATACCTTAAGACTAAGAACAAAGGTATAAACCCGATTTCTTCCCTTATGGGGCGGGCTTTCCAGTCCGCCTCCGCAGCTATAAGTTCTATCCGCAACAGCTTGATTAAGCTTAACAGCAACCGCACTCAGACTTTAAGACAATCCTTAAACCAGCGCGCCTCAAAAAATTGTTGCTGGACTTCAGAATTTTCTCAGAATTGATAGTTAGTTTAAATAGACAACGATCGCCCCATTCAATCGATCGAGGAAATTTACCATGAAAACAGATTACCTCATCGTCGGCAGTGGTTTATCAGCACTGGTTTTCGGAGCGTTGATGGCAAACTCCGGCAAAACCGTACACATCCTCGAAGCTCACGAGCATCCCGGAGGCTTTGGTCACACCTTTACGATGGCCAACAAATACACCTTTAATGCCCAATTCCACTACGTTTGGGACTGCGGCGAAGGACATACAGTCAATCGAGTTCTCAAAAAACTCGGTCTCGATCAAGATGTCACCTTTGAACGGTACGATCCGAATGGCTACGACCACATGAGGATGCCTGGGTATGCGCTCGATATTCCCTCCGAACCAGAGGAACTGATCCGGCGATTGTCGGCGCTGTTTCCCGAAGCGGGCGAGAGAATTCGCCAATTCGTCAACGAAGTCGAGAAAACCGGCGAGGGACTCAGAAAACTCGCTCCTCCCGTCAAGCCAATTGAATTGCTCAAAAATTTCGGTGACGTATTCTGTGCTGTCCAACACCTCAACAGTACACTTCAGGACGTTTTCGACAAGTTCCAACTCCCGCAAGCCGCCCAAACCCTATTAGCCCTGCAATGGCCGGACTTTTTGCTGCCTCCAAATCAGCTTTCTTTCTATGCTTGGATTGCCTTGTTTAGAGGCTATCAAGAAGGTGCATTTTACCCGACGCAGCATTTTGAAGATGTCATCAATTCTTTAGTTAAAGTCATTGAATCCAACGGGGGCAAAGTTCTACTAAACCATGAAGTCACGAATTTTAGGGTGACAAACAGAACAGTAACGGGAGTTGAAGCGATGGATTTGACCACGCATCAAACCCATGAATTCACGGGCGACACGGTGATTTGCAACCTCGACCCGAAAAGAGCGGCCAAGATGATTGGAGAGGAACTGTTCTCTAAAAAAGTGCGGCGGAAACTCAACTATGAGTATTCTGCATCTAACTACATGGTGTACTGCGTTGTCAAAGATATCGATCTCCGAGACTATGGATTTGGTAAGTGGAATACATTTCATTCGGAACACTTGGATCTAAATGAAGCTTTTGCTCAAATGTATGAGCAAAATGACTTTTCTCGTCCGAGCTTTGCAATTACAACGCCAACTTTACTGACGGAAGCGCGGCGGGATTGTCCAGAAGATTGTCAAATTGTCGAATTTCTGACTGTTGCTAATTACAGCTATTTTAAACAGCTTTGGGAGACAGATCGCAAAGCTTACAGGCAGAAGAAGCAAGAGATTCTGGACTCGATTTTAGATGTTGTTGAAAAACACTATGTTCCGAATTTCCGCAAACACATGGTCTTTCATGTTACCGGAAGTCCGACGACTAACGAGCGCTTCTGTTGGTGTCCTAACGGTAATTCCTACGGTTCCAGCCTGACGCCGCGCAACATGGGGGTCGATCGACTAAATCATGAAACATCCCTCAACAATTTCTATTTCTGCAACGCCTCCTCGGGCTATCCAGGCTTTGCGCCGACATTTTGGACGGGGGCGCTGCTTTATCAACGTTTATCCGGCGATCCGATTTTAGGCTAAGGAAAATTAGCAATTGATTATTTTCCTCTTTCTCTCGTTTCTTGGCTTTGCCAAGGAATGAATTTCACTCTTGCTCTGCCTGCTCTTAAAAAATTATCATTTCTGCTCTCATTATCTCGTTCCTTGGCTCTGCCAAGGAATGAATTTCTGGAGGCTCTGCCTCCTCTTAAAAATGACGAGGCAGAGCAACAGTGAAATGCCTTTCCAGGTTCTACCTGCGAACTAAAATTTATTCCTTCTTCCTTCTTCCTTTTTCCTTCTTCCATATTCCATCTTCCCGACATCCGTTACATCCGTTACATAATCCGTTGCCGAACTTCCTTATTCGTGACATCCGTGACATCCGTTACATAATCCGTTGCCGAACTTCCTTCTATCAATCTAGGAGTGAACTATGAGAATTGCAATTGTTGGGGGCGGAGCCAGTGGTATGGCAGCAGCCTACTGGCTCGACAAACAGGGGCATCACGTCACTGTTTTGGAAAGTCAGCCGATTTTAGGCGGACACATTCGGACGCTGAACAAAAATGTTGTACCCAATCAATCGGAGTGCAATGAAATATTAGAAAATGGGGTGCTAGAATTTCCCACTGTGTTTTACAATTTCGTGGCTTTTATGCAGGAGCTAGACGTGGAATTAGAACCCGTGCAGATTGGTTCCGCGCTGTTTTTTAAAGATGGCACCCACTTTTTGTCGGCGGTATCTATCCGAAAGAATTTCAGCGGAATCCAACGCCTGATCGAGTATTTGCGCCTGGATAGTCTCTACGCTCGTTCGGCTGCATTTATTTTAAAAATGCGGTTTGCTAAACAGCATGATTTCTACGATGTGCCGCTTTCGGAGTCTTTGAAAAGCTCGTGCGTCCGCAATTATTGGCTGAAGTTGCTGACGATGTACAGCTACTCGATACCGTTTGAATTGCTCGACAATTTCCCGGCAGAATTAGCGATGCCTGTTTTGCGCGAATATGCCTCGGTCAACTGGGTGAGGATTAAAGGGGGGGTGTATTCTTACATTGAAAAGATTTTGGAGCGATTTAAGGGCGATATACTGTTAAATGTGGAGATTGCCAATATTTTTAGAAGTGCGGATGCTGTAAAAATCGTGTTTTCTGATGGGGAAATCCAGGAATTTGATAAGGTGGTTTTTGCGATGCCACCAGATCAAGTTATGAGGCTGTTGTCTGATCCGACGGAGGCGGAAACGAAGCGATTTTCGGCGTGGAAAGCCAATTATGCAACCACTGTACTGCATTCGGATACATCGATGTACGATCGCTACGGTATCCGCAAGTTATCAGAATTTGATTTTTTCGAGACGGACAAGGGATGGGGATATAATGCGAGCTTGAATCAGCTTTGCGGCATCTCATCCCCACGAGAGTACAGTTTAGCTTTTCAACTCGAAGAGTCGATCGCCCAAAACCACATTATTCACATTCAGAAACATCACACGCCGCTGTACACTGTCGAGTCTTTTCGATATCGAGATGAAGTTATCGAGACTAATGGCGAAAACAACACTTATCATGCGGGAGCTTATTTGGGGGATGGTTTGCACGAAGGAGCCATTACCTCTGCTTTGCGAGTCGCAAAATTAATCGGGTGAACTCAATTGTGAAGCTACAAACTCTCGCAAATATCAGTAAATTTCTTGTCGGTGCAGCACTCTCACAAAAGTAATGATGTCTGCATCAAAAGTTAAACCAATGCGAGAGTCGCCCACTCGGATGCGAGATTAATTTTTAGCGTTGCCTAAGCTGCGACACCACGTGCTGTAGTTAAGTAGACATCATTGCTCAAAGATGGGGGCATTGTTGAGCCGGCTAACTGAGTACCCTCAAAGTTGGTTCCCGTGAATGTTGCCCCGCTCAAGTCGGCTTCGCTCAAGTCTGCATAGCACAACCTAGCCCAATCGAGGTTTGCCTGCACCAAAGAAACTCCCACCAGATTTGCCCTGGTTAAATCTGCTCCCATCAACTTGACGCCCCGCAACTGAGCCCCGCTGAGATTGGCAGCTAATAAGTTCGAGCCTTCCAGGTTTACCCCGTTTAGTTTGGCTTCGCTCAGGTTGACACCATTGAGATCCGTCCTGCTCATGTCGATGCCATTGATGTAAGCTTTCCTAAGATAGATGCCTGTTAGTTGAGCGCCAAAAAGCTTTGCACCGCTGAGTTTTGCCCCTCCGCAGTTTGCCCAGTTGAGGTTGGCTCCCGTGAGGTTGGCGCCCCGCAGGTTTATGAATTGCAGGTCGGCTGTACACAAATTGGCGTTCCAGAGGATGGCGCTCCGCAGGTTGCTACCGATGAGTTGGGCGCCACTCAACTTTGCCCTGGGCAGTTTTGCTTTGACGAGGAAAGCTCCGCTGAGATTGGCTTTTGTAAGCTCTGCGTCGGCTAGCCTGGCTTGGCCCATTTTGGCAAAACTCAGATTTGCCCTGTAAAGGTTTGCGCCGTTGAGTTCTGCTTTTGTCAGATGGGCCCGACTCAGGTTAGCTCCAGACAGGTTAGCCCTCGAAAGGTTTACGCCAACCAACATAGCTCCGCTGAGGTTTGCTCCGCTGAGGTTTGCGTCAGCAAAGTCTCTGTTACCATTTTCGTACTCTTTGAGCAGCTCGGTTACTTCCATACGGGTCACATTCCTAATAGCGGAAATTTATCTAGAAATAAACACTCTTTATAAGTATTTTATCTCAAAAGGAGCGGACGCGCTCGCACTTTCAAGAAAGCTGAACAATTAACTTTATATTTATACATATACTTTGTGCTTTTCCAGAGTCCCGACCGTCTTGAGGTCCTAGCCTGAAACCCTTGATTTACTTAACCTCTAGAGTGCTTCGGCAAGCGTTGCGATCGTACTGAGATCGGTGAAACCGTTATTCTCAGTAGGTAAGCCATCCAACACTGTCCGAATTTTTAATCAATAGTAAAATAATATTCTTTTTGTCCACTGTGACTAACAGCTTTTTTAAACGGAGACTGCAAATTTGTTAGTTGTGTTTGCTTCAGGTGTCGCGAAGGCTGGCATGGTCATATCTCCATATTTTGATCTACTGTCATTTTTCATGAAAATTAGATGTAAAACAACAGCTTAATCAGCGAGAATTTTTCTCGGTTGTCTCGCAGCAGTTATACGATCGTGCTTTTCAATATTTCCTTGAGTCTATCGGAGTGAAAAGTAATTTCACACATTGTACTTATGAGGAATTTATCGATATGCCTAACGGTAGAGGGGATTCGTTCAAAATCTAGCAGATAATATACTGCAGATGGTACAAAACTAACAGCGAGTAAGATCTTTAGAGAATCACCCCCTCTACTGGCAGTTAGGCAAATATGTCAATCTATGTTATGCTGAGTCAAACTTGAGGAAAGATCATGTCAAAAGAAAGAAAAAGCAACAAAGAAGTCAAAAAGCCAAAGAAACAACCTGATGGTGTTGCTAAGCCGAAGGATGACAAAAAAAATTATGGTAGCACCGAGGGCCGCAAGTAGAGATAGCTGCCACTCTCGGGATTGTGATTAATTTTGTTCAATTGTCATTACTATCGATTTTTAACAAATTTAAATATCCTATTTTGGGATTATCCGAAAACAGGTTTATTATATCTAGGGAATATGCAGTGCTAAACCCAAAGTATAATGAAATCTGTTTTTAGCCATGAATGTGAAACATTCTGTCGCCGATCGAATTTAAGACCGTCTATTTATGTTTTCTTGAAAAAAATATAGTTCGATCGCCCAATCCCATCAAATCCCATCAAATCTATCACAGCGATATCTCAGTAACTGCAATATTACCCTCAAAACACACGTCAACATCAGTCCCTGCCGCCCGATCGCGCGATCCATACTCTCCCGCATAATAAAAGTATTCTCCCTCCACCCGGTAAACCACTGGCAGTGGCTGCGTCGAAGGCTGGCAAAACACAATTTCCGGTTCCGCACTTCCCGGCGCTAAATGCGGCAAATTCACATTCCAGAAACACCCAGACTTTAGTTCCCGGTTCAGCAAATCCGCTAACACCCGCGATGTCCAACGAGTAGCGACATCCCAGTCTATTTCGAGCGGCCTTTTAATCCGGTGGGAAATTGCGATGCCCGGAATACCGTGCATGGCTGCTTCCCGCACAGCCGCCACCGTACCCGAAATATACACGTCAACCCCCAAATTGCCGCCCGCGTTAATACCCGAAAGCACCAAATCCGGCTTCGCACAAACGTGATGAAGAGCAATACGCACGCAATCGGCCGGTGTTCCCCCTACAGCATATTCAAATTCTGATCGGCGATCGACATGAATCGGACTGTGAGCAGTCACTTGATGCCCGCAGCCCGACAATTGCCCCTGCGGAGCCACCATAATTGTTTTGCCTTCTACAGCCTGCAAAAGTGCTTGAATGCCCGGAGCATCGATGCCGTCGTCGTTGGTTAAAATTATCGTCATTATGTGTCGGTTTTATAGAACCGATTTGAGATCGCAGAGGCTGGCAACCTTCTGATAGTTCTAGCCCAAATTGGTTGTTGATTGGTGGCGATCGTCAGTATGAGCATTGCCACACATTTATATCATGGCATTAATTGAACAGTTGCCCCAGAAATGTGGCGCGCCACATTTTAGATCAGCCGCATCTTGATGTGTCAGTTAAAGCGACTTGTTACGCTTGCCCCAGTGCAGCATTCATGACATCAGTGTCGATGGAAACATCTAATGACATAATTTTTTCCTCGGCTCTCCGCGATGCTTGATGTTAAAAGTAGCAGATGATACTAAGTATCTGAGACTGAACGTTGAAACCCTCGATTGTGCTAAATTATTAGCTTGCGTTATCACCATAAGTACGAGAGAGCCGATAATAAGTTAATGTCGATTCAAATTGCGCTACGCAGGGGATGGGAGAATAGGAAATCCTTACCAAGCAGAGTATCTAAGTTCCAGTCCTCAGCCCCCATTCATAAATCAAATACTCATCTACACTGTTACCATTATTACATCTCACCCAGGAGAGCCACATGAGCGAACCCCCTCAAAGCAATGCCAAAACAGGCTGTCCCCCAGATTATCCATGAATCTGGCGGTGATTTAGAATAGTTGATGAAAAGGAGAAGGTGAAAAAAATGATTAGTTTACCTGGATACGAAATTAGAGAAAAAATTTACGAAGGAACCAGAACAGTTGTTTATCGGGGAAACAGAAATCAGGATCGAGAGTCAGTTATCATTAAAATAATCCAAGACGAGTATCCGACTATTGAGCAGATTGCCCGGTTAAGGCAAGAATTTACAATTATTCAAATTTTAGACGTTCCAGGAATTGCCAAAGGCTACAGTTTAGAAAAGTACCAGAATAATTTTGCTCTGATCTTAGAAGATTTTGGCGGTCAATCCCTTTGCCACTTACTCGCAGCCAATAAACTGTCATTAACCGAGTCTCTGACTATAGCTGTTGCTCTGGCAGAATCTTTAATTCAGATCCATAGAGTCCCAATTATTCATAAAGATATTAAACCCACAAATATCGTTATTAATCAATCAACAAAACAAATTAAACTGATTGACTTTAGTATTGCTTCGCGGTTGGAATTAAAGAGCCAAACAATTAGCAATCCCAACTTGCTAGAAGGGACTCTCGCTTATATGTCACCCGAACAAACGGGAAGGATGAATCGAGCAATTGACTACCGCACCGACTTCTACTCTTTGGGAGTGACTTTCTATGAAATGCTGACCAACCAGTTGCCATTTACTACCACCGATCCGATGGAGTTGGTTTACTGTCATATTGCCAAACAACCAGTCCCACCTAAAGAGGTAGCAGAAATTCCTCAAGCGGTTTCAGATATTGTCATGAAACTGTTAGCAAAAAATGCGGAATACCGATATCAAAGTGCGGCGGGATTAAAATTTGACCTGGAAACTTGTTTGCAGCAATTGCAGACAACTGGAAAGATTGAAAATTTTCCAATCGGTCAACGGGATCGCGGCAACCAATTACTCATTCCCCAGAAGCTTTATGGTAGAGAAACCGAAGTCCAAATTCTTCTAGATGCCTTTGGACGAGTCAGCCTCGGTGCTACCGAGATGATGTTAGTTTCCGGTTATTCCGGGATTGGTAAAACTTCAATCGTCAATGAAGTTCATAAACCAATTCTAGCAGCTAGGGGATATTTTATTGCGGGTAAATTTGACCAATTTAAGCGCAATATTCCCTATGCAGCTTTAATCCAAGCATTTCAGGAATTAGTTCGTCAGCTATTAACCGAAAGTTCCGAACTGATTGCGGTTTGGAAAGAAAACTTATTAAAAGCGCTAGATAATAACGGTCAAGTTATTATTGATGTTATCCCGGAAGTCGAACTAATTATCGGTAAACAGCCGGAAGTTCCTCAACTGGGATCTTCGGAATCGCAAAACAGATTTAATCGGGTATTTCAACAATTTATTCGAGTTTTTTGTCAACCAGAACACCCGCTAGTCATATTCCTAGACGATTTACAGTGGGCAGATTCGGCATCTCTAAAGTTAATACAACTCTTAGTCACTGACCCAGATAACAAATATTTGTTAACGATTGGAGCTTATCGAGATAACGAAGTCAATCCCGTTCATCCTTTAATTCAGACCATAGAAAAAATTCAAGAAAATGAAACGGTGGTGAATAATATCACCATTCAGGCGCTGGCTTTGGATAGCGTCAACCAATTAATCGCCGACACTCTTGATGGCAGCGTAAACTCAGAGCAAATCAAACTTTTTTCTGAATTACTTTTTAATAAAACCCAAGGGAATCCGTTTTTCTTAACCCAGCTACTCAAAACCCTGTACTCGGAAAATCTGCTGGTTTATCAAGTAGATACAGACCGCTGGGAGTGGGATATTCAACAAATCCAAGCAATTGGTATCGCAGATTTCAATATCGTTGAACTGGTTGCCAGAAATATTCGCAAACTCCCAGAAACAACGCAGAAAGCATTAAAATTAGCAGCTTGTATCGGCAACCAATTTAACTTAGAAGTTTTATCAATTGTCAATGAAGAATCAAACTTAGTGACGGCTGGTCATTTGTGGGAGGCAATGCAAGCTGGCTTGATTCTGCCGCTGTCTGAAAGTTACAAAATTCCTTTAGTATTTGCCCAGGAAGAGTTGGCATCTGTACGGGATATCAAAGTTGAATACAAATTTTTGCACGACCGAGTGCAGCAAGCTGCTTATTCTTTGATTCCAGAGTCAGAGAAAAAAGCGACTCACTTGAAAATTGGTCAACTGCTGCTGAATAATACAACAGAGCAAGAGCGAAAAGATAATATTTTTGCTCTGGTCAACCAACTGAATTTTGGCACAGATTTGCTAACTAATCAGTCAGAAAAAGATGAGCTGGCTGAATTAAACCTGATTGCTGGACAGAAAGCAAAGGCAGCTACTGCATATGACAATAGTCCGGACAGTTTTTAAGCAGCCAAAGTACCATAAGACAAGACTGAAGGAAGGTTAGGGTGATTTAAAATC
>NZ_JAUBSD010000067.1:37773-41477 GCF_036704575.1 Microcoleus sp. K5-D4 | reverse complement strand
TTACTTAAACGGCTTAATTGGTAAATCACGAAAAGCTGCTTAAGTATTTTTACTCATCACAAAAGTGACACGCTCCCAATGTCGCTTTTAGGCACTGAAGTTTTCAAGAGCCATTGATGAGGAATTTATTCCTCGCTACGAAGCTGTAAAAAGCGATCAAAATCCCGGAGCAGAGATAAGACTACCTTGAAGATCTGCCACTCTTGCATTTTCCACAAAGCCTACTATCTCGCCGGAATTCCTAACTTTAATTAGAGTGCCTTGAGTCTGTACCGGTTGAGCATCTAATGTACCGAGCGGGGTCAATAGGTTGAAAATTTCTGGTGCATCAAAGTCCAATAAAACTGTGATGTTTGTCACGTATTGCAAGTCTACATCAGTAGCATTCAAACCACCTGCCAATCCAATTCGATCGACGCCAACTCTGAAACCTAGAACAAAATCGGCATTATTGACATCTGTAACTCCGGGTTCTGCTTGGATGACGTACAAGTTACTGCCCCCGATTTTGATTGAATAATTATCATCCAAACCTGTTAAAATATCCTGACCCAAACCTCCCACCAGAGTGTCATTTCCGCTACCGCTGATTAACAAATCATTGCCTCTGCCGCCCAAGAGAATATCGTTTCCTGGATCACCTATTACAAAATCTGCATCTTGACCGCCACTGAGAGAGTCATTTCCCTCTTCTCCAGTCAGGAAGTCTTTACTTTTGCCTCCGAATAAAGAATCGTTGCCCAAATCCCCGCTGATAAAATCTTCTCCATCATTGCCATAAACCAAATCATTAGCTGTTGAGCCAGTGACTACATCGTCACCTCCAAGCATCCAAACTCCCAAAGGAAAATTAGTTGCATCTGCGATCGACAAAGTAACAACTTCGGATGTATTGTCGCCAATTAATAGTCGAGATTCTGACGGAGCGGGTTGTAAAGCCATAAAAAAATCCTCTTAACACTTGACTTAAATCTTAAGCAACCCAGATGGGGAAATCATTCGTTCTACCCACAGACTTGATGAAGTACGGGGTGCAAAAGAGATTGCGGGAAAGTGCAATGTAGGTGAATATGTAGAGTAGATCGTTCACTTCCATCAGTTTTGAGATTGAGATAACTCGGCGGTTGAAACCCCGTCTACACAAACAAAGTCGGCCTGCGCCGACTAAAGAATAAAGCTCGTTTCCGATTGCATGGGAATTATTAGTATCCGAAAAGGAGACGGCAGTGCGGTTTCCCTAGAATGTTATTTTGGGTAGGGAAACCGCACTGCCGTCTGCTCTATGATTCCGGTACAACCGGAATTGATATAATTTAGGATAAAATTTAGGAAAAAAACATTGAGCCAATTCGCTATTAATAAAAACTTACTCTGCCTCCCCAATCAAAGTAAATGCTGCCCAATTTCGCGGCTGGGGATGAGTTTTCATCGTGGTTAACATTGCTTGCCGCAATGCCTGTGCTTTGTCGGGATTATTTTGCAAGTTTTGATAAAATGCCTGCATCAATTCCGATGTCGGCGCATCGGGAACCGCCCATAAAGAAACAATTACACTCGGCACTCCTGCCGAAATCAAAGCGCGCGACAAACCAATTACTCCATCCCCGGTAATTCGGCCTTCTCCAGTGTTGCAAGCACTCAAAACGACTAAATTTGCTTGCAGTTTCATGTCAAAAATCTCTTCTGCGGTCAATAAGCCGTCATCGCTACCAGAAGGAGCCAGGGCGATCGCACTTCCCAATCCGCGCACATCATCCAGCAATCCGTGGGTTGCCAAGTGAATAGTCGATGCTTGGGGCATTTTTTGAACGATCTGGGCTTTTGTACCTTGTGCGCCTGTGATGGCTTGAGTATTGAGAAGAGGGGCGATCGCTCTAGCTTCAGCTTCGGCCCCAGGTAGAGGAGACAATTGCTGTTTGGGTTCTCCCAGAGAAAGAGACACACTTGGCATCGTGGGATTGCCCAAGACTAGAGCCCTGCCGCTGTTAGGTTGCTTCTGTGCTAACTTCTGTTGTCGAGTCAAATCCAATACTTGAATCGAGGGGGCGGTCAGAATGGTGTGTTTTTCGATCAAGTAAGTACCGCCTTCATCTTGCAGGGCGGGAAAAGGCACCTGGAAAAGCGATCGTTGAGGAATGAAAATGACGCGGGCATTGGGATCTTTTGGTAGCAGGCTGGCAATAGGGTCAATCAGCAGTTGATGCAGTGTCGGTAAGTCGGGTTGGGGTTGGGTAGAGCCAAGACTGCTGCGACTGCGAACAGCGAGAAATTCTTGATTGCCAACGATTAAGCTGGCTAGAGAGGCGTTGTGTTTTTGCCACAGGGGTTTGAGGTCTACTTCGCGGAAGGTGATTTCGCCCGTCGGTTGAATCACCCAAATGTAGAGCGCGGATTCTCGCCCTACTTCTTTGCCCTCAATCTGAAAGTCGTCGTAGATGATGGAATACTGCACCAAAGTGGCATTCTGTGCTTTGGCGATTTGTTGGATTTGATCCTGGGTGGGAGCAGAGGCGATGACCGAACTGGCATCACCAGTTGATAAGCGCTGTGTCAGGAGATCGACAAAGGCACGGGCACGTCCCCGTTCGGCAATTTCTAAAGCGGCATTGGGGTTATTCTGAGCCACCCGGACTTGTTGTAAAGTCCGATAGGTGCGAGCTTGTCTTTCAAAGATGGAGATTTTATTTGCGTCGTTAGAGCCGAGCATTTGACGCATCGATTCCCAAACTTGAATGGCATTGACGAGCATTTTTTCAGCTTCTGTTGGGTTGCCAGCTTTTAAGAACGCTTCTGCGAGGTTGTCGAGCGCTATACCTTCCTGTTGGCGGTCCTTAATTTCGCGGAAGATGGCTAAACTGAGCTGTGCATACTCAATGGCTTTGGCAGAATTGCCTAGCAAGCGGTAAGTGCTTCCCAAATTCCCCAGTGCACTCCCTTCCCCTTTGCGGTTGTTAAATTCGCGGGCGATGGCTAAATTTTGCTGTAAATACTCAATGCCTTTAGCGTAGTTGCCCAGAGAGTTGTAAGCGTTTCCCAAACTCGCCAGCACTATACCTTCCCCTTTGCGGTCGTTAATTTCGCGAGCGATGGCTAAACTGAGCTGTGCATACTCAATGGCTTTGGCCGAGTTGCCTAGCAAGCGGTAAGTGATTCCCAAATTCGCCAGTGCTGCACCTTCCCCTTTGCGATCCTTAATTTCGCGAGCCATGGCTAAACTTTGCTGTGTATACTCAATGGCTTTAGCATAGTTGCCCAGAAACTCGTAAACGATTCCCAAATTCCCCAGTGCATGCACTTCCCCTTTGCGGTCTTTAATGGAACGGGCGATGGCTAAACTGAGCTGTGAATACTCAATGGCTTTAGCATAGTTGCCTAGCAAGCGGTAAGCCATTCCCAAATTCACCAGTGCACTCACTTCGGCTTTGCGGTCGTTAATTTCGCGAGCCATGGCTAAACTGAGCTGTGCATACTCAATGGCTTTAGCGTAGTTCTCCAAAGAGTTGTAAGCGATTCCCAAATGCGCCAGTGCCACCCCTTCCCCTCGGCGGTCTTTAATTGCGCGGGCGATGGCTAATCTCTGCTGTAAATACTCAATGGCTTTAATATGGTTGCCCAGAGAGTTGTAAGCGATTCCCAAATTCCCCAGTGCATTCCCTTCCCATGGGCGGTTTTTAATTGCGCGGGCGATGGCTAAAGTCTGCTGT
>NZ_JAUBSD010000067.1:0-37673 GCF_036704575.1 Microcoleus sp. K5-D4 | reverse complement strand
CGATTCCCAAATTCCCCAGTGCATTCCCTTCCCATGGGCGGTTTTTAATTGCGCGGGCGATGGCTAAAGTCTGCTGTGCATACTCAATGGCTTTAGCCGTGTTGCCCAGAGAGTTGTAAGCGTTTCCCAAATTCGCCAGTGCATTCCCTTCCCCTTGGCGGTCTTTAATTTCACGGGCGATGACCAACCACTGCTGTGAATACTCAATGGCATTGCCATAGTCGCCCAGGGAGCGGTAAGCGAGTCCCACAATGCCTAGTGCCGCACCCTCCCGTTGGCGGTTTTTGAGGGCGCGATAAATTTGCAGTGCCTGCTGCCAGGAATTAAGCGCTGCTCTTAATTGCCCAGTCTGATACTGTTGAGCCCCCAGCCAGAACAGCCGATCGCCCTCTGCTTGACGGGCATCCGTAGTTTGAGCAGCAGCCGGAAGTGAGGAGTGGGGAGGAATGTAAAATGCAACAGACAAAAGGCAAAAGGCGAGGGGAAACAGGAAGCCCGATCGCACTTTACAATTACTGGATTTAAGTAGTTTTAGCGAGTCAGGCTGCATGGGATTTTAGGGTTTGGGTTGCGGGAGTTGGCGTTGTTGTTCGATCGCTCTAATCTGTTTCAAGCGATCGCTCCAATCTTTCAAAGGTTCAGCTTCCGAACTAGCGAGAGAATCTAGCAGTTCCAGCACCGCCGCTTGGCTTTGAGAAGTCTCAGAGGCTTTGCGCGCTTCGGCGATCGCGTCATACCACAGCCCCGCCTCCGCATACAAGTCGATCCGCCGTTGGGGACTTTGGGCTGCTGCAAGTTGAGACTGCAACGACGCAGCAGGCTGGACTACTTGGATTTCTGCCGCCGCCACCACATTGCTCGGAGGATCATCCGGATCGCAGACCAACACCACTTGCCACTGATAGGATTGCCCGATCAACAGTTGGGGCAGATTTGAGGGCAAAGCAACCGACATTATTCCTGGCTGACTCTGCATCTCGGTTCTGTAGAGCAGTTGTCCCGTGCGAGTAAACAGCCGGAATTGCAGCGGACGAGGAGGGCTATCGGGTACAAACCAGGTAAAGGTCGGATGCCCAGAAATCGTCACTCCCACATGGCTAAACGGCACTAAGGCAGTCAATCTCGCCGATGAATTACCTTCACAACTGCTGCTGCGAGTGGTATTCGTCCCCGTTTCTTTCGGTTTAGAAGGGTTTTGAGGAGGAGTGTATTTGGCCAGCGCTACAGGAGCGACCCAGAACGAAATACTCAGCATTAAACTCGCAATGCCGGCAGAGTAAACGGTTCGACGCTTCAACTCGTGAGTCATCATCTGAATCCTCATCTGTAACTATCTTCTAGAGTAATCAAGAATACACAAACACAATAGAGGACTGTCCGCAAGCTTCGTTTGCGGGAAGGTGCAAAGATATTGGTATCAGCTTAAGGGCAAACCCTCAGTCCGGCAGTCCGGCAGGGGTTTAAACCCCTGCCTCAAAGCGAAAGTCGTCTTCAGACGACTAATGAGTTCTTCAGTCCTCTTTGAGAGGACTTTCGCTCTGAGACAGGGAATTCATTCCCTGGCGGACTGCCGGGTGGGCGGGAGGACTGGGTGGACTGACAGCTTAAGTTGACACGCTTTGGGCATTGCCCTATCCAGAGTTGCCGTGTTGTTGATCGTTATATCTGAGCTCTTGGACCATTCTCAAGAGAGGACTGGGTGGACTGACAGCTTAAGTTGACACGCTTTGGGCATTGCCCTATCCAGAGTTGCCGTGTTGTCGATCGTTATATCTGAGCTCTTGGACCATTCTCAAGAACGGGCAAGATGCCCGTTCCACAAAGAGTGAATTTCTTGTGGAACGGGCATCCTGCCCGTTCATAAATGCCTTATTGAAAATGGTGCAATATCTCATCTCAATTAGCTCCGATTTGACAAGGGTGAACCCAAGCAATTACCAGAACCACCGCCGTTTTGCTGGCCAGGTTAACTCGCACACTGTCCCCTTCGGTTGATTCGGGTAGCGCCGAAATGCTCCGCCTAACTGTTTGGCTAAGTTCTTTGCAAGCTGGGTTCCTAATCCTGAAGGTTGAAGTTTAGGGTTTGGATCTTCGGTTGTTTCCCTGTCTCGATCGATTTCAGCCAAGCTAAGCGTTTCTGACGGAGACTGTTTCCCCCTACCATTATCCGCCACCCGAATCACCTGCCGATCGCCCTCTTGAGTGCAAATTACAGTCAATCGAGTAGCTTCGATCGCGTGTTTCCCGACATTGCAGAGCGCTTCTTCCAGAAAGCGGCAGAGTGCTCGCTTGTGTTCCAACCGCAGATGCGAGGTATTCAAGGGATCGAACTGCACAATTTTGAATTTGATCGTTTTGAGGTAGGGCAATTCTTGTTCGAGCGTGTTGGAATAGACTTTGTAGAGCAATTCATGCAATGGAGCCTGCAGGGCCAATTCGATCGCACTCCCCATGCGGAGATGCGGTTCATCTGCGATCGCGTCTCGTTGCACAGAGCCGTAAACTGCCCGCAATTCTTGATTCAAGCGTTGTAACTCCGGTAGAAATAACGGCGGTGTGGCTTGTTCTTGAGCAGTTCTCAAAATCACAACCAATGTTTGTAACGGGCCGCTATGAATTGCATTAAAGGTCTGCTCGATCGCAAATTGACGTTCTTCCAACCGCAGTCGGAGTTCCTGTTCGTGGCGATAAAATAACGCTGCCGTCAAGCCAGCCCCATTCAACACGAGTACGAGCAACACAGGCACGATCGGCACCCACCATCCCAAAAGAATCAGCCAGTAACAGAGCGCGATCGGGCTAATGCTGGCGACTAAGAGCCCGATCAAAATTTTCCAGGGCGATCGCAGAAATTGTCCCAAACTCATCCCCAAGAGTCCCCAGACCGCAATCCAGAGCGTTTCCCAGCCCTCCCCCCAAACCTGAAGCAACGGCCGCCGATCGAGCACCGCGCTAATCATCTGGCTGGTTTCGTGGGCTTGCATTTCGACTCCGTAAATCCGTCCGGGATTGATACCTGCGATCGCACCTGAACTTGCCAGATCCTTCGCGCTAAAAGACATCATCCCAATCAGCACAATTTTGCCTCGAATCCAGTTCGGATCTACTTGTCCCGCCTTGATTTGCTCCAGGGAAAGCACGCGAAATGGCATTGTCCCGCTGCGAACATTCAGTAAAATTTGGTTCCCGCCTGCATCCGCCCCCACATATCCGCCAGAGTTTGACTGCACTCTGGTAAATTCAATGCTGCCAAAGCGCATCGCCTCCCGATCGCGAATTCCATTACCTAGCTTAATTCCTCGGGTTGCTAAATAGCGCTCTGCCAGCCGGATTGCGAAGGAAAAACGGTATTCCTGTCGATCGTTGTTAGTGCCCAATAAACTGCGGCGCTGGTAGCCATCGGCATCGAGTACGAAATCTGCAAAGCCAACCTGTTCGGGTGGTAGCGCGGGCGGAGGTTTGACGATAAAGCCACTGCGATCGGGCAAAGCAATCTCCACTCCGATCGCATTCTTGCTGCTGCGAAACACCGATGTTAGTTCAGCATGACCTGGTTCCACCGGAATATCGCGGACAATATCCAGCCCGATCGCGATCGGTCGATACGTTTGCAAGCGTTTGAGTAAATCGGCAATATCGCGATCGGGAATCGGATAAGTTCTAGCGCGTTGAATATCCTCCTCAGTGATGCCGACAATTACAATCCGTTCATCCATTGGCTCAGGAGGACGCAAACGCAGAAATTGATCGAACGCAACCAACTCCCAAAACTGAAGTGCACCGCTCAATCTAGCCATCATCACAGCGACAATCACCATCACCCCTGGAAGCGCTCCTCCTCCCCAAGTCGTGACGCCGGCTTTCACTGCTTGCAATCGATCGGGCTTCATAATAATGTCCGGTTGATATAGTTATCATACTTTTGTACGACTGTTTGGCCGATGCCCGATGCCCGATGCCCGATGCCCGATGCCCGATGCCCGTACAGGATTTATAAGTAATTAACCAGACTTGATATCACTAATCAATCAATCCTTGTTCCCTAGCTCGCACTTCCGTTTGAATCCGCAGATTCTTATCATCATCAGGATACACCTCTAGCACATCTCGAATCTTAGTCCAGTAATGCTGCACAGTGCGTTCAGAAACATTCATCCGTTTGGCGATCGCAGTATCCTGTAAGCTCTCGTGAAAAGCAAATTGCAACACCTGCATCCAGGCTGGTTTGAGTTGCAGCCCGTTGCGGATCTCTCTGGGTGTATAAATCCGCTCATGCAGCGCCCAATCAACCATTGCCAGCAAGTCTTTCATCGGCTGGCTCTTATCGACAACTGTGAAGCCGCCCATGTGATTGTCGATCAACGGTTTCAGCCAAACTAAAGTCCGAACATGGGCACTCTGCACCACAATATTTAGACTCGGATACTGGTCCATCAACGTTTTGAGGAGTTGAAGCCCTGAATTCGCTTGAGCTATTTCGCCACTCGTCTCTGGCATCACCAAATCCACAATCACCAAATCCGGGGTCCTCTGCGCTATTTGCTGAAGGGCTGCCTGAGCCGTCGGAGCCGTCAGAATGTCTGCCTCTGGATATTCTTGCTTCAGAATGTTAAGCGTGCCACCTAACACCATCGCATGGTCATCCACAACTAAAAATGTTCGTTTCTCCGGTTGAGGTAAAGTCTGGGGCATAATTTATTCGTTGCCACACAACATCGTCAGTTTAGGTAATCCGTCCACCCCTTTTAGATTTGGAATTTACGATTTTCGATTTGTGACCTAGTTGAAACTAGGGGCTTTAAACCGCTGAAATTCTCATTCAAAATCCCAAATCTAAAATCGTCTCGGTCATCTTCTTACAATAGAGGAATTACCTGGCTCCCGTCCTGCATCTGTCCGCCAACTGGCGTTGTGGATGTCCGCAACGAGAATTGCGCTTTAGCGCAGTTCTATTATAATCTAGGTGTCGCAGCAGGAAAAAGAATGATTTTATGGTAGCAGAAGGTTCGTATCAAGCCAGCACGTACAATCTGGAACTTGACGCAGAAATCCAGCGGTTAAAAGGTCAAGTTCTCCTCAGTTGGGAAAAGGAGGCGCGCAATTTAACTTGGTTCGGTTTAGCTGACGGGATGAATGTTTTGGAAGCGGGTAGCGGGCCGGGATTTTTCACTGAAAAACTGTTAGAATTTCTGCCAAACAGTCCCGTAACAGCGGTAGAAATTGACCCGGTACTGCATGAAAAAGCAGTAGCATATTTGCAGGACAAAGGGGGCGCTCGAGTAAATCGCATTCAAGCATCGGTGGCGGATACTGGTTTGGATGATAACACCTTTGACTTTGCGATCGCCCGTTTGCTGTTCGTTCACCTTCCCGATCCCGTCGCAGCAGCTAGAGAAATATTCCGCATCTTGAAACCGGGCGGCAAACTGGTGATTATTGATAGCGATGCCGATCTGTTTTGGCTGACAAATCCACCTTGGTCAGTC
Source organism: Microcoleus sp. K5-D4 (assembly GCF_036704575.1). Classification (NCBI taxonomy): domain Bacteria; kingdom Bacillati; phylum Cyanobacteriota; class Cyanophyceae; order Oscillatoriales; family Microcoleaceae; genus Microcoleus; species Microcoleus sp. K5-D4. The sequence goes on along the minus strand of NZ_JAUBSD010000067.1, from coordinate 32,187 downwards.
GAGATTGTCAGGGAGAAATTCAAGCAGGTAATGGCATCGCGGGGCGGCAATTTATGCGTCGGGCGAAATCTGTGCCGCATTCTCAAAGAAGCTGGGTTTGGTAGCGTTGATTTAGAAGCGGTTGTCAGCCACAGCGATTTAATTGGAATTGAAGCGTTTGAACCTTTGCTAGACTCCGGGCCCATTTTGCAAATGGTCAAACAGGGGTTGATTTCCGAGTCGGAAATAGAAAGCTATCTGGTTTCGCGGGATGAGTTTGTAGCTGCGGGCGATCGATCGATGATGAGTTTTTGGTTGATGGCTTGCGGGGAAAAAAGCAATAAAATTAATACCCATTTTTCACAAAACATTGATGTTCTGCCGCAGCAAAACTTCTAGCACTCTAGCTAAATTAGCAGATAAAAAAGCCCAATTATCTAACAGTAAAACAGGAAAAAATTCCGAATAAATTCTCACCTCAGCATAAAGATTTAATATAAAACCTATAAATTTTTATATTTTTGATCTTAGTAACTTTACACCTACCAGTATAACAAATCCTTGGAGCCGATCGCGCAAAGGCTGTTTGTGAGAGCAAATGGTTGTCTGTCACATTTTAGCTTAACCAATCAAGTCGTTAGCGAAGCCCTCGTAGACGATCGCACTTTTTACCAACTCCTCAGCATTCAACCCACTGCCCGAACCCCATTAAGAAACTCCGTCCTTGCCTCAATCCTTGAAGGCATTAAAACGCAACGCACCAGCAATTCTAAATCCAACTCCGGCAAAAACTCACTTCTTGAAACTTGCTCGTAATCATCCTCGCGCAGTCGATAGACAGCAAGCCGATTATTTTCCCAAAACCAAACTTCAGCAATGCGAAGTCGCAGATATTTAGCTAATTTATTTGTGCTACCGCTAGTAATCGTTACTTCCACGGCTAAATCGGGATGCTCTTTTCTTGAACCTATATAATAAGACTCGTCTGGTTCAAATGATACATCTCTGGCCCGGTCTCTACGAGTTGCGCTTCCTACAGGAATATATTCAATTCCCATTTCACAAAAGTAGAGTTGTAGCAAAAAATTAAGAATACAACTGATTGTCTCATGTGCTTCACCCAGTGTCATAAACTCGATCCACCCATCAAGATAAGTTATCCGCAAACCCGGAGAGTCGGCCATCAAAGATGCGAGTTTCTCAAATTGCTCCCAACTATAATAACCGGGGAGAATCAATCGCTGTTCGGCAAGAAGCGTAACTGTTTCTTCTAAAACTTGTGCTGTCATAGGTATAGCCATTCTATTTTAATATTGCTAGCCCTTATCTGGTATAACCCTGGTAGGGACAGCATGAAATCGCATTCAAAACTTAGTGAACAAAGTCGATCGAGCTTACTGCGGCCGCATTCCCTTCAAAAAATCCTGTCTTGCCTCAATTATTGAAGGCATTAAAACGCAGCGTACCAACAATTCTAAATCCAATTCCGGCAAAAACTCACTTCTTGAAACTTGCTCGTAATCATCCTCGCGCAGCCGATAGACAGCAAGCTGATTATTTTCCCAAAACCAAACTTCAGCAATGCGAAGTCGGAGATATTTAGCTAGTTTATTTGTGCTACCGCTAGTAATCGTTACTTCCACGGCTAAATCGGGATGCTCTTTTCTTGAACCTATATAATAAGACTCGTCTGGTTCAAATGATACATCTCTTGCTCGGTCTCTGCGAGTTGCACTCCCTACAGGAATGAAATTAATCCCTTTCTCAAAAAAGTAAAGTCCTATAAATATAGCCAAAACACTTTTAATTTGTTCGTGTTCTTCGCCCAGTGTCATAAACTCGATCCATCCATCAAGATAAGTTATCCGCAAACCAGGAGAGTCGGCCATCAAAGATTCGATCGCCTCAAATTGCTCCCAAGTATAATAACCGGGGAGAATCAATCGCTGTTCTGCAAGCGTACCTATTTCTTCTAAAATTTTTGCTGTCATAGGTATCACCATCCTATTTTAAATATTACTAGCCCCTACCCAGCACAAACCAGGCAGGGGCATTCACTCACATTCTAACTTAATGAACTAGCTCGATCGCCCTTTTAGTCAACGCCTCAGCAGTCAACCCATTAAACGCCATCAACTGACCAGCACTAGCAGTAGTTTCTCCCCGCTTCCAAGCGAAAGTATCCCGCTTGCAATTGCTGCGGAGCATCACAGGTTCCAACATCCCAGAAGCACCGCCTGTCACGCCAATCAAGGCATCTCCCCCAAACAATTCGGCAAATTTCTCATCGCTCAAAAAGCCGCCGTCAGGTTCCGAACAAGTATCCCAAGCAACATCGCTAGCACGATACAAACGCCGGGGATTCACAACAGAAACAATCCGCACTCCAATCCCTTCTGTTTCCAAAAATGCCGCCGCTTCAAACACTGGCATTAACGTCATGTCGCCGACAACTGCAAACACAACTTTCTTGCTTTCCCCTTGATTTTGGGAAGCTTGCGGGGAATCGACTTCGTGCAGCACTATTGCACCGTCTTGCAAACCTTGGCGAGTCTGTTCAAAAGTAGTGCGAATTGGCAGCGGCGACTTGCTTGCAGTAATCACAACTCCCTTATTTTTAGCAGTCAAAGCCCACTCGTAACAAGCTTGAATGCTGTTAGCATCCAGTGGAAACAAAGGAAACACATTTCCGTTCCGCATCATCGCCGCAAAATAAGCCTCAATTTCCGGCCGCTGGTGCGTCCAACCGTTGCGGCCTTGTTCCAATGCACCTGCTGTAAATAAGGTGACAGTTGCCGGAGTTGGACGGCGCAATTCTGCCATTGCTTGGGTTACAGTTTGCCAAATTGGTAAACCGTTAATGGCAAAAGATTCGTAGGAACACCACAAACTCCGCGCTCCAAATAGCGATAAACCTACGGCTAAACCGGCGCAAGCATCTTCGCTCAAAGGTTCGTAAACTTGACCGTTTGGCGATTGATTGTACAGGTCATCGGTCGTCGGGTGAATAATTTTGAGAGCTTGGTTGATATTGGCAATTGCCGATGCTTCATTGCCGTCAGCATTAGTGACAAGAAAAGTACGATCGCGCTGGCCCACTTTTCCTACCAAAACCCCCATTGCTGTTGTCGAAATCTTCGGTTCTCCCCCAACTGCAAATTCTTCTAAAGGCAATTCGCCTAAATCGGCCAGTGGCAATGTAAACTCAGTAACAACTGTTTTTGCCGCCGGCCCGCCGCCGGCACGCTCGCTATTTGTCCGTACCAACTCCCAAGCAGCAGCAGGCAAAGCGCGCTCTTTTAAAGCACTGATAATGTGCGGAGCATCCAGCGTATCTTTCGGATAAAGGTTGTGAGATTTTGCTCCGCGCGCGTGGACGCCGGCACCTTTCAACTGTTTGATAATAAACACAGTTAATTTGCCGCCGAGAGCAGATTTTGCCGCTTTGTCAACTCCTTGTAAAACAGCTTTGGTAAATGCCATGCGCTGTTCGAGCGAAAAAGCAGTGCTGTCAACATAATCTTCAGGTTGATTTTTATCGTCAAATTCCTTAGCATCAACTAAGATAACTTCTTCAAAACCGTTACCTTGCCAATAAGCAATCATTTCAGCATTAGTTTTAGTCGAAACCATGCTGTGATGTTCCTGAGAATATCCGTTCCAAACCAACACTGGCAAAAAGTTAGTAGCTTTGGGATAAGCAGTGTGGAAATGCGCCATGCTGCTCATCGGATACGGTTCGCCCATGCCACCGTCGCCCATTGTGAAAGCAAACAGTTTTTCGGGGTGTAAAAGCGCTCCAGCCATTGCGAAATGCTGCCCTTGTCCGAGGGGGCCTGCCGGCGCTAAAAGGCCGGGAATGAAACCGGAAAGATGTCCTAACAAACCGTCTTTTTCTCGGAATTTATCGCGTACTTGCTGCACGTTGAAAATTCCCATATCCTCCAAAGATCGATCGAGAAACATCGCACTGTAAAAGCCGGGCGCGTGATGGCCGACTTCGGTGACAATGTTCTTGTGTCCGAGCATCACCAAAGCGGCATAAGCCTCAGCTTGGCTAGCAAAACCCCCCGGATGTCCCGATGCCTTGCTGGCGGTAACTTGCAGCGTCAGGTAGCGCAGGGCGTCTGCTCCCAGCATCGTTTGAAAGACGGCGACGGGATCGGCAGGATCGGCGATCGACTTGCTCCCCTCGGCGATCGCAGGTGCTTTCCCATAAGTCTCAAAACCAGGGAGTGTTTCCGAAAAATATTGAATGCCTTCGCAAAAAGCGGGCGTTGTTGACGTTGCCTGCGGGGTAGTTGCTGTCATGCTTGATACCTAAAAAATTTGAATTCGATTAATGTAAGAGTAATTTTATAGCTTCCGTGTTCCAAAAAATCATGAGTTCTATTATGTCAGTGATAAATAAGTAAAATATCTCAATTTTTAAGCTAATAAGTAGTTATTTGAGAACCCCGACTTATTAAAAAAGTCGGGGTTCTGTGTTTACTCATTACTAATCGATCTCAAATCCCAAATCTAAAATTGTTCCAGCCGTTCCCGGACATCGATATAAAGCGCAGTACCGCTTTCAGAAAGAGAAGGCACAGCCTTTTGATTCCGCAGCCAAACAAAAAAACTGCTAAGTGCAGGAGTCGGATCTTGATCGCGGCGCAGCGTGTAGATCAAACCTTCGCAAGGCCCATTAACGCGGCTAGTCGTGCAAATCGCTTTCTGGTTATTTACAATACCCACAGTCACATAATTTAGCTGTTTATTGCGGTTATAATTTTCAAGGCGCTGAGTGACTTGTTGGCAGCGAGTTAGAGGATCGTAGCCCGAACTAGAAAAGAAATTAGAATTCCAGCGAATCCAAGGCTCCCTGAACCCTTGCGGGTTTTGATACACAGTCACCGGCTCGCCCGTCGAGGTATCGCACACAAATCCTCCATAACCCAGACTCGGCTGGTTTTGACCAGAGGCGGTGCTGATAGAAAGATTGCTGAGAATATCAAAGCCGTTATGCTTATTTTGTGATAGCAACTCCCTAAAAGCATCGATCGGGATTGCCGCGTTTAGCCCCGTTTTTATCTCCTCAATCTGACCGTTCCACGGACTCCTAATTGTGCCAACAGTATCCCCCTGGCCGTGAATTCCTACCACCCTGCCATCAGCATCAAATACAGGCCCGCCGCTCATCCCGCGCCTGGTTACAGCTTGGTAGCGCAGACGATACCCCGATGAGGCGCTGCCCAAGCGAGAAGAGATGATACCAGCAGTAAACTCAAGTTTTCGTTCAAATCCCGAAATTGGCAGCGGATAGCCAGAAACGTAAATAGCAGAACCGACAACAGCACGTTCTGACTCGCCCATTGGTGCTACTGGATACTGTTCTCGGCTCTGAAACTGTATCAAAGCCAAGTCTATATCCCGGTCATTTTTCGGGAGTCGCTGTATTCTAATCGCAGCATAATCCTTCTCCAAATGAGTGCGAATGCTGTATTTTTGAGCCAGGCTTGCCACCACATGATTAGCTGTCAGAACCGTGTAAATATTGCCCTGTTTGGCAATAATTACTCCCGATCCACTAGCAAAAAAACCCAGCGTGTTGTTAACTTCCACAGTTGTCAACGTCGCTAGCTGGGCAATTTCTTCGGCTGTTTTGGCACAGGCAGCATATTGTTGGCTGACAACCGCCGTCACTGTTAATGCACCTGTCAAGATGATTGTCAGCGCGTCAAACCGCAAACTCCACACATTCATCGATAACTCCCTAGATGAGACGAGGCGAACTGCAAATATATACTAATCGGAATTACCCAACTGGATTTAATTATTTTCTCCAATAATTCCGCTGTTGGTTCACTTCCATCTTCAAAAGCATAGACGCCAAAATTTGGATTTCGATACTTGCCCCTACCGTTAATCGCAACAAATAAACCTTTGGCATTAAAAATCGGGTCGCCACTCCTACCGATTTTAACCTCATTTGTATAGCCCAATATAACCTTGAGGCAAAGATTTGGGTAGCAGCACCGAAACGAAGCCCGCGTCACCGCCAAACCCCCAACCTCAGCAGCCGCAGGAAAGCCGACTGCCAACACTGGCTCAGACGCCGCTCCGGGTTCAAGGGTGAATAGTGCTATTTTATACTCGATCGCGCTGCGAAACTGAACGATCGCCAGATCGCTATTGCCCAGCCGCCTCCGAACTCCTAGCAGTGGGTGGAGGAAACCGTCGTCGGTGACCATTTTCCGATCGCCACAACGTGCCAGTTAGTCAGCACCGTATAGGTTTGGCCCTGGTTCTGGGACGATCGTCCCAGAACCAGAAGATATTCCCGTCGGGATGCGTACCGCTGTTTGACGCGCCAACTTTTCGACCTCAATCCTTGGAATTAGTGATGGGATGGAAAATTTGCCAATCTTTAAGGCTGTCCGAACGGTGGGGAAAAGGGGGCAGTTGCGCCTCATCATCCATGTTTTCCCCTAGCTTTTCGCTGACATCAATGTAAGGAATTTTACTGTTTTCATCAAAAGACGGCATCCCTACATATCCTTGGCGCCAAGCCAACAAATTATACAAAGAGCCGATCGGGTCTTGGCCGGGTCTGAGGGTATAAATCAAATTTTGACACAGCCCATTGACTTGATTCGCCGTGCAGATGACGTTCTGGCCGTTCATCTGCCCTGCCGTAATGTACTTAAGCATTCGTCGGCGGCGATAGATTTCGAGGCGTTGACTCACTAATTGACACCGAGTTGCCGGATCGTACCCAGAACCGGAGAAATAATCGGAAGTCCACTCAATCCAAGGCTCTACGGCACCTTGAGCGTTTTGGTACACCGTCACCGGCGCACCGGTCGAGGTACTGCACCAAAATCCACTTTCCCCCTCTGCTCGCCGACCGTAACTCGGTTGAGAAGCAACCGTCAGGCCGGTGAGGGCGATCGCTGTTGCCACCAAAACTTTTGTCAATAATTGCTGTTTCATGATTTTTTCACTTTGTTTTATGAGATTCGGCACAAAAATCACCGAATGCTGCGATAACACCCTTGACACGCCTGTTCGTTACAGATCCGCGGACTGGGGAATTATGTGATTCGCGACTTGACCAGAAACCAGTTTTTTTTACGAAAACACTTCGTTGCAGCCCTTATGCCTGGTTAAAAAACCCGGTTTTTTTGCTCTTGATGCGTAAGTTTTGATATTGTTCGCGATTTGCACGTTCCCTCTAACCGCGATTTCGGCGCTGTTAAAAAAGCGCTCCGAAGCCGAGCTTAAAATGTGCGCGCAAGTCGGAATTCTGTCCTCATTACTACTAATCAAACTCAGGCTTTTACCAACCGGAAAGAGGCTTTTCACCTCAGACCTTGGAAGGGATCGAGTTGCAACGGTACATCACACCACTGACAAGGTATTTGATATCACTTACGAGCTGGGTCGCGAGCTTGATCTGCTGAGACAGGTATACCGCTGGGTTACACCCGTGAGGGGTAAAACCCCTCTTACCTGATCTAACACTAAAATCCAGGTATTAACAAGAACTCTTAACTTGTTTTCATCTCCGTACTGCGGGAAATACTTCTAAGTGAGTGTAATCAGGGTCTAAGTGCTTTCTACCACCAAAAATCACCCTCCATACACTGACGTTTAGTAGAGTATTAAAAACTATGAACCCTATCTGCAAACAGTTAGGATATTTAGGCGTTTGGTTAATTTTGATAGGCGGTAGCAGTTGTTCTAGCTCAGATGCAGCTACCTCAACCGAAAACCAGAGGCAACTCTCAGCAAGCGCCCCTCAGTTCCAACACCTACAGCTAACGGGAAATCAAATTCAGGCTCGCTCGAGCCAATTAACGCAGCCTTCTAACTCTGTTGCCTCAGTTTTAGGCAGTGCTGCCCTCTCAGAAAATACGGCCACCGTTACGGTTTATAAGGTAGATAATTTGTGTCAAACTCTGAAGCCGGAAACAGTTACAGGCCCAGAGAACCAGTTAATGTCGTCGGCGGTTAATGAAGTGTTAAAGCAGCAGATTTTCGATAGTCTTGGTTTGGCTGGTTATCGCCTCAAGATCGATCGCGACCTCGGAATAGCTACCGTGGATCTGCGAGCCTCCGGAAATTCGCGGCAGAAATTGCAAAATCTGTCGAGTTGTCAGATGTTAGGTTTGTTCGGGGGCGTGCGCCAAACTTTAAGCAGTTATGCTCCTTGGCAAATCAAAACTGTTCGTTTTACAGAGCTTGGAGAGGATATTTTGAGCACCGTTCGAGAATAAGCTATTAAAATTATTGGATATGGGACTTACGCAATTTTCCCCTTAAAAACAAGGGTTGGGAGCGATTGAATAAACCTTCAAACTCTTTGAGATTTGTTGATACTGCTAAGTCCTGTGACCCAAACCCCGGTAATTCCTATGACACTACCTAACGGCCCCACAGCTCCACCCCTTGTGCAGCTAATTCAATGGATCGGCGATCCCCTGACATTCATGGATAAATGTGCCAAACAATACGGCGACATTTTCACAGCTCAAGTGAACAACGGGAAACCATTGGTGATGATCCACCACCCGCAAGCTGTCCAGGAGATGCTCAACAGCAAGGCGTTTCACGCTCCAGGCAGCCTGAACAGCATCCTAAAACCCTTGATGGGAGAACAATCCATGATTATGCTATCGGGAGAAAGGCACAAACGCGAGCGCCAATTATTGATGCCACCATTTCACGGGGAACGGATGCGGAATTACGGCCAACTAATTTGCGATATCGCTCAAGATGTTGCCAGCAAATGGTCGGTCGATCGACCTTTTGTGGCCCGCAGCGCGATGCAGGAAGTCACCATGCGGGTAATCCTGCAAGCTGTCTTCGGCATGGATGACGGGCCGCGATTGGAAGAGATCAGGCCCCTACTTGCCTCAGTCCTCGATATGACGAGCTCTCCCTTGCGATCGAGCATACTGTTTTTCGGCTGGATGCAGCAAGATTGGGGCTCTTGGAGTCCTTGGGGACGCATGAAACAGCGGCGGCGGAAAATTGACGAACTGATGGACGCGGAAATTGAAGAACGCAGACTCCAACCAGACGCCAACCGCACCGACATTCTCAGCTTAATGATGACCGCGCGCGACGAAAACGGCCAACCAATGACTAATGAAGAATTGCGCGACGAGTTGATGACGCTGCTGTTTGCAGGCCACGAAACCACAGCAACGGCCCTAGCTTGGGCATTTTACTGGATTCACAGTTTGCCCTCGGTGCGCCAGAAGTTGCTACAAGAATTGGACAGTTTGGGGGAAAATCCCGACCCGATGGAGATTTTCCGCTTACCTTACCTGAGTGCAGTTTGTCAGGAGACGCTGCGAATTTACCCCGTGGCAATGCTGACGTTTTCGCGAGAAGTTCTCACGCCCGTGGAACTGATGGGATATCAACTCGAACCGGGCACGGTTGTCATCGGCTCGATTTATTTGACCCACAGACGGGAGGATTTGTATCCAGAACCCCTGCAATTTAAACCGGAACGGTTTTTGGAGAGGCAATTCTCGCCTTACGAGTATTTGCCCTTTGGAGGCGGCAGCCGCCGCTGTATCGGCTTGGCGCTGGCGCAGTTGGAGATGAAACTCGTGCTGGCAACCATTTTGCGGAATTTCGACCTGGTATTGGTTGAGAAAAAGCCCGTACAGGCCAAACGCCGAGGGGTGACTTTAGGGCCTGCCGGCGGCGTGCGGATGGCTCTGCAGGGGCGGCGGATGCGGCAGCAGATGCCTGAACCGGTCGCTAGTGGGGTTTGATGTCGCAGCGGTGGCAGCGGGCGATCGAACTTTCAGCTTTGAGTGCAAACAATTTAGGGAGAATGTGCGATCGTCCGCAAATGCCACCATTTTTTGTAGCACCCGCTACAGATAAATAGCTATAATCCTTAACCTGTAAGCCTCCCCCTCTCAATTTTCAAATTCTCAGTCTAAAATGATAGGAACCTTGCAAACCCAGCCTGAAAGCAAAAGTGGGTGATTGCAATAGTCCTCTTGATATCTCAAAAGCCTCCCTGCCATACTTTAAAAACATATGCATACCCTGTTATTCAGCAAGGTCGGAAGCGTGTTGGCATTGCCAGCAATCTTCCGGCCTCTTTATTTTTTGGGCTACTTCAGGCATGGGGTACAAGATGCAGAAGGCAAGGCAAAAATATAAATTCTCCCCCTGTCCCTATCTGCCTCTCTCCCCAATCTAGAGCTTCTGCCTCTAATTCCAATAGAATCCGACAGCAAGTTTAAGGAATTACTAAGGAATAATTAATAACTTGTTAAATCACCTCCTTTTGCCCTTCTCTCAATCTTCTGTTTTCAGAAATTCCGATACCGAGACCGACTTCGGGAGACTATCCAGATCTTGAATTTCGCTTTCGTGGGCAAAAAACTCGACTTCTTTGTCGTCAATCTGAATCTGATAGCTAGCGGTAGCTGTCACAACCCGTCGCTTTTTTTTATCTTCTATTAAAACCCAACACACGACAGGTCTTACCCATCTCTCAACGTGCTGGCTTTGCTTCGTACTCCCAAAGGCATACCAGCCTTTAGCTTCAATAATTTGAAGCACTTTAAAATCGTTATGTGCCATATATTTCTATCGCGTTAACTTCAGTATTCTTCTTAGATAGAACGGCTAGCTTGCTAAGCAGGGCAAAGGTTTGACAATCCCAAGCCGCACTACATAACCTGATTTTTAGTCAGGAGAAGCGGGTTGGCAGGGTCTTGTCTGCGTTGTTGCCTGCTAAATGTAGTGCGAGCTTTTTGTACTCTCCCACAATTACCGTAAAGTATCTATACCGCATCCTCAAAAAATATTCTCGCATTAGCCTCAACAGCAGCCAACTAGACCTTAGCTAGCTGCATCTAAGTGGATGCCAACAGCTTCTAACGCCTGGTTGGTGAGAGCGATCGGCATACAATCTTGTTAAGACTTTTTGCTGCAATCAACTATCATCTTTACCCGCTGGGGTAAAACTTAACTAGAGGTTGCCGCTTTCAATTCTAAGCCTCGGTGCGCCTAATTCCTAATTAATTGTATGGTGTAGTTGATAATTGCCAAACCGTCGATCGCACTCAACAGCCGTGTCTAACTCTTTGATTACCATCACCGTTAAACTTTTCGCCGCCTTCGGTGAAGCCTACGGCGTTTCGGAACTTACATTAGAACTTCCTCCCGAAACCCCAGTGTCTCAAGTGCTCGAAAGCTCGATCGCCCAATATCCTCAATTAGAACAATGGCGCGATCGCACCCGCTTCGGCCTTAACCTGGAATTCGTCTCCCCCGACACCATCCTCCAAGACGGCGACGAAGTTGTACTCATCCCCCCCGTAAGCGGCGGCTAGGCTAAGTTGGTTAATCAAAAATTCGAGGTTTTGTAGTTGTGTTCGATCGCACGACTACCCAGTTGTTCGCCCAAAAAAGATTTATTAAGTTTTGTAACAATTCTGTCGGCAAATCATCCTTGAGCTCGATCGGGCTCGCGTGCGGGCCTGACAATCTGGGTTCCCAGCCAGATCCTGAAAACAAGTCAAATCCTTGTGGAGTGGGCGTTCCGCCCGCCCAAATATCAAAGTTAAATACACCACTGTTTAACTCAAAAGTAACTGAAAAATCAATCCCGACTAAAAAAATCGGGTATGGTTGACGGGCTAAATTGACCGTGCTAATCTTGCACAAGACTAAGAAAACATCGCAAAACTAGAGAGTTGAGCTATGACCCAGGCGACCAGAACCCAATCCACAGCAGCAACCTTCACAGCCCTTAAATGTAAAGAATGCGGTGAAGAGTACGAACTCCAAGCCAAGCACGTCTGCGATTGCTGTTTTGGCCCGCTTGAAGTCAAGTACGACTACGACGCCATCCGCCGCACCGTCACTCGCCAAACCATCGAAGCCGGCCCCAACTCGATCTGGCGCTACCGCGCATTTTTACCAGTCGCTACAGATAACGTCATCGATGTCGGCACTGGGATGACTCCTCTATTAAAATCCCACCGCTTGGCGCGCCGCCTCGGTCTAAAAAATCTTTATATTAAAAATGATGCCGTCAATATGCCCACTCTGAGCTTTAAAGACAGAGTGGTGTCAGTCGCCCTCAGCAGAGCGAGAGAATTGGGTTTCACAACGGTATCCTGTGCCAGCACCGGCAATTTAGCTAACTCTACGGCTGCGATAGCCGCCCACGCCGGACTCGACTGCGTAGTCTTCATTCCCTCCGACTTAGAAGCAGGCAAAGTCCTCGGCACTCTGATTTACAATCCAACTGTCATGGCAGTTCACGGCAACTACGACCAAGTTAACCGTCTCTGTTGCGAAGTTGCTAATACACATGGCTGGGGATTTGTCAATATCAACTTGCGTCCCTACTATTCCGAAGGCTCAAAAACCCTTGGCTACGAAGTTGCCGAACAGCTAGGCTGGCAATTGCCCGATCACATCGTCGCTCCCCTCGCCTCCGGCTCTTTGTTCACAAAAATTTACAAAGGCTTTCAAGAATTCACCGAAGTCGGTTTAGTGGACGAAAAGAAAGTTCGGTTCAGCGGCGCTCAAGCTGACGGCTGTTCCCCAATCGCCCAAGCATTCCGCGAAAACCGTGATTTCGTCAAACCGGTGAAACCGAATACAATTGCTAAGTCGATCGCGATCGGCAATCCAGCCGACGGTATGTACGCCTTGGAAATCGCCCGCAAAACAGGCGGCAACATTGAATCCGTCAGCGACACCGAAATCATCGAAGGCATGAAACTGCTAGCAGAAACTGAAGGCATATTCACAGAAACTGCCGGTGGCACGACAATCGCAGTCTTGAAGAAACTCGTAGAAGCAGGTAAAATCAATCCCGATGAAACCACCGTCGCTTACATCACCGGCAACGGTTTGAAAACGCAAGAAGCAGTTCAAGGCTACATCGGCGAACCCATCACCCTCGAACCGAAACTAGAAGCGTTCGAGCGCGCCCTAGAACGTGCCCGCACACTGGAACGGTTAGAATGGCAACAAGTTTCGGTTTAACAGCTATTAGTCAGTAGTCGGTAGTCATTAGTCATTGGTTGTTAAGCTGTTGACTGATGATTACTGACTGATTACTGGTGACTAATGACTGAGGACTAATAACTAATAAATGACTACTGACTAAGGACTAAAAAAATGACCGTCAAAGTTTTAATTCCCACTCCCCTGCAAAAATTTACCAACAATCAAGCCACCATCGAATGCGCCGGCGATAACATTTCCGAACTAATTGAATCGTTGGAAACAAATTGTCCCGGCATCAAAAAAAGCCTGTGCGACGAAAAGGGAGAACCCCGCAGATTTCTCAACTTCTACGTCAACAGCGAAGACATCCGCTTTTTAGATGGCTCAAAAACTGCTCTCCAAGATGGCGATGAAGTTAGCATTGTTCCAGCAGTTGCTGGTGGCTGATTTTGCAACCGCAGATGGTGGTAGATAAACGCAAATGAACGCAGATAGTAATTAATTCTATCTGCGTTCATTTGCGTTTATCTGCGGTTAAAAAATATTCCCTCACTTAGTGAGGAAATCTATTTGTGAAATCAAATCTAGGCTTGTAGTTGCGCTTGGGCGTCCAAGCGCAACTACACAACCTAAAACTCCTTTCTTGGTTCGGAGTGCGTCCGAGAATTATCGCCCTAAGAAGCTGCCCTTGCAGCAGTCCGGGGACGGCGCCGGCCCGTCACCTGATTGGCAGGAGATGGCAAGGATGGGGATGATGGCGATGATTGCGATGCCGATGATGGGGAGGATAATAGCTTAGGTGCTTCCAGGGAACCTGGAGATACTGCTGCCTTTTCCGATCGCACTGCTTCTTCAGGAATCTGCATCAGGAATACCAGCATTGGATTGCTTTGCAGTTCGCGGCGCATTACCCGCTGAATTGCTTTTTCTATTTGGGTTTGCACTCCTACCCAGTCAACATCAACTTGTGAGTCAGCAGTGGCGGGTTTGACAAATTCTGACCAGCGATCGCTCAAAACAGTTTCAATGGTTTGAGTGATTAATTTGATCACCTCCGCGCGATCGGCTGAGGTCACTACACCTTTCAAGTGAACTTCTGGTTTGGCAACTAATTTGCCTTCCCAATTCAAAGCCGCCGCTACAGTTACAACGCCATCTCCGGCCAACTGCTGACGTTCCTTGAGGACGTTCGCTTTGACAACACCCGATCGAGAAGAATCTACTAATTCAATTCCTGAAGGCACTTGACCAGCGACTCGGATTGAATTTTCGGTCAACTCTACGACATCGCCGTTGTCAATAATCACCATATTGCTAGCGGGAATGCCCATGCTTTGAGCCGTCTTGGAGTGCTGGATCAGCATCCGGTGTTCCCCGTGAACCGGCAAGAAGAACTTGGGACGAGTCATGTTAATCATTAACTTTTGGTCTTCTTGACAACCGTGACCCGAAACGTGAATGCCTTTGTCGCGGCCGTAAACCACGTGTGCTCCCAGCATCATCAGTTTATCGATCGTGTTTACCACTGCGATCGTATTTCCCGGAATCGGATTAGCTGAGAAAATGACTGTATCGCCCTTTCTGATTTTCAGTTCGTGATGTTCGCCGTTAGCAATGCGAGTCATCGCCGCCATCGGTTCGCCTTGGGAACCTGTAGTTAAAATCAGTACCTTGTCTTCAGCCAAATTTCGGATTTCTTTGAGCGGTTTGAAAATACTATCTTCGCATTTGATGTAGCCGAGATTGCGGCAGTGAGCGATGACGTTCAGCATCGACCGGCCAACCACTCCGACATACCGATTGTTTTTCTTAGCCAAGTCCAAAACAATTTGCAATCGGTGTACCGACGAAGCAAAAGTCGTCACCATCACTCGTCCCGGTGCTTGAGCGATAATTCTGTCTAAATTCGGCGCCACAGAACTTTCCGAAGCGGTAAAACCGGGAACTTCCGAGTTAGTAGAATCGCTGATCAAGCACAGCACGCCTTTCTCGCCGTACTCCGCTAGCTTTTGCAAATCAAAATGCTCGCCGTCTACAGGAGTGTGGTCAATTTTAAAGTCGCCGGTGTGGATCACAATTCCTACGGGAGTGTGAATTGCCACAGTAAAACTGTCGGCCATCGAGTGAGTGTTGCGAATGTATTCTACTAAGAAATTCTTGCCAATTCTGACAGTATCTCTCGGTCGAACCGTTCTCAATTCAGTGCGGTGAGACACTCCGGCTTCTTCGAGTTTTCCGGCTAGCAAAGCCATCGCCAAACGGGGGCCGTAGATGACCGGAATTTCAAATTGTTTGAGGTGATAAGGGATACCGCCTATGTGGTCTTCGTGACCGTGAGTCACGATCATACCTTTAATTTTGTGGCTGTTTTCCCGCAGGTAAGTCATGTCTGGGAGGACAATATTTACCCCGTGCATTCCATCTGTAGGGAAAGCTAAACCGGCATCTAAAAGAATGATTTCGTCGCCGTACTCGAACACACAAGTGTTTTTACCGATTTCGTGCAGCCCGCCGAGGGGAATAACTTTTAGAGCAGATGCAGTTGTATTTTTGTTGATCATGCGTATCCTTTGTTAGTTATTTTTGTTATTGGTCTGTGGTCTGTGGTCTGTCGTCTTTCGTCTTTCGTCTACTGTTAGTTGGTAGGGCGATATTTTTCCAAATATTTATGGAAAACTCCCTGGCGGGTTTTACTATCCCGTACAGTCAGTTGTCTTGGGCCTTAATTCTTCTCTCTTCAGTCTTTAATCCTTGACTGTTAGCTACTTACTAACACTTAATTACTAATGACTGATGACTCAGAACTAATGACTGATAACAACCAATATTCAGTTGTCTGAAAACTCGTTCTAGATCGTCTTGCTAGCTGATACTGCGGCTAGCTGATTCAGTACGTCCTTTAACTTTTGAGTTACCTCAACGGGCGGATCGCACAGGGGCGGACGGGTGGAGCCTACATCCCAGCCTTGAAGTTTGAGAGCTGTCTTGACGGGAATGGGATTTGTGGTGAGAAAAAGAGCTTTAAACAGGTCAAAAAGTTGCAAGTGAATCTGGGTAGCGACTTGAACTTGACCGGTCTCGAAAGCTTCTATCATCTGTTGCAGTTGCTCTCCTACCAGATGGCTGGCTACGCTAACTACACCAGATCCTCCTACCGCCAACATTGGCAAAGTTAGGGAATCATCTCCAGAATAGATGGCAAATTCAGGGGATGTCAAGCACCGAATTTGACTTGCTTGATCCAAGTTGCCACTTGCTTCTTTTACGGCCACAATGTTGGGGATTTCTGCCAATCGAGCCACCGTTTCCGGCAACATATTCTGACCAGTACGACCGGGGATGTTATATAACATTATAGGCAATTCTGGAGCAGATTGCGCGATCGCCCGAAAATGATTGTATAAACCTTCTTGCGGGGGTTTGTTGTAATAAGGAACCACCTGCAAACAGCCATCTAACCCGAGTTTAGCTGCTTTTTGGGTAGCTGCGACTGCTTCTGAAGTAGAATTCGATCCGGCTCCTGCGATTACTAACGCCTTACCGACCACCGCCTTTTGTACCACCTGAAATAATTCGTATTCTTCATCCCAGGTCATAGTGGGAGACTCGCCAGTAGTGCCGCACACTACCAAGCTATCTGTACCGTGATCGGCTAAATGAACTGCCAATTGTTCTGCTACCGCATAGTTAACACTGCCGTCTTCCTTAAACGGCGTAATCATTGCAGTCAGAACCCGTCCAAACTTTACCACACTTTCTCCGATTTTAGACTGTTGATTTTTGATTTTAAATTTTTGATTTCAGATGAAAGGTTTATCTAAAATCCCCAATTTCAATTTCCCAATTGCCAGAATTTCCGCTAATTAGAAGCCGCCGCCACTGGGGTTCGCAACAAATCTTTTTGGGCAAGCAACTCAGCTATCTGCACCGCATTTAAAGCCGCCCCTTTGCGGATTTGATCGCCCGACAGCCACATTTCCAACCCGCAGGGGTGAGAAATATCTTGGCGAATCCTGCCCACTAACACCTCATCCTTACCGCTGGCTTCAGCAGGCATCGGGAAATAATTAGCTTGCCAGTCTTCTACCAGCTTAACCCCGCTTGCCTGCTTTAAGATTTCCCTGGCCTCGCTCGCGCTAAAAGGCTCTGCAAACTCTAGATTAATCGCTTCCGAATGAGCCCGCAGTACGGGAACCCGCACACAAGTTGCCGTAATTTTAATCTCCTCCGTACCAAATATCTTCCGAGTTTCGTTTACCATTTTCATCTCTTCTTCACAATACCCCAAATCATTAATCGGGGTGTTGTGCGGAAACAAATTAAATGCTAAAGGGTAGGGAAATATATCTGTTTTGGGCGTTTCCCCCTGCAAAATTGCTCTTGCTTGAGCTTTCATTTCCTCCATTGCCCTTGCCCCCGCCCCGCTGGCAGACTGGTAAGTCGCTACAACGATGCGCTGTACCGGCCTAACTTTGTGAAGTGGCCAAACGGCAACTGCCATCAAAATCGTCGTGCAGTTGGGATTAGCAATTATACCTCGGTGAGCTGCAGCCGCTTGGGGATTGACTTCTGGAACCACTAGCGGTACGGTCGCATCCATGCGGAAAGCGCTAGAATTGTCAATTACCACTGCTCCGGCTGCCACCGCTTGCGGAGCCCATAACTTAGAAGTCGAGCCGCCTGCCGAAGCGAGCACCAAATCTACATTATCAAAAGATCGCGCCGAAACTGCTTCGACCGGCAGCATCTCACCGCCAAAAGGCAAAGTTGTGCCTGCTGAACGTTCCGAAGCCAGCAGCTTCAAGTTAGAAATCGGAAAACTCCGGCTGTGCAATAGTTCTAGCAACTCGGCACCGACTGCGCCGGTGGCTCCTAAAATTGCAACTCGATAGGATTGAGACAAATTAGTTTCCTCCACAAATTATAGTTTCAACGATCGAAATCAAAAATTTAAATAACTGCAATTCTCAATATCAAACTTAATTAATGTTATGCGATATCAGGAGCATGAGAGGATAGCAATGGTGCAGTTGACCTAAAAGGGCGATCGAACTTCCCGATCGATCCGTGCGATCGTAGCCAATGCCAGTTTAGCATCTTTTGCCGCTCGCCCACGCCCAATCCGCATCCGGTTAAGTTTTGCGATATATCTGCATTTTCGCAGGCGCATCCATTGACTTTGACTGGCCGCAGAGGCCGGCAACATTGACATCACAGGGCGATATGTGCTATGGTGCATCGGCAATTAGTGGACTTAACCTCCACATTCCTAGCAGCAAAAGCTAGTATCGTCAAACCAAAACTATTTGGCAAGAGCCAAAAAAGTAGCCGGAAATGACTTACAGTCTCATCCGGTAAAGGTGTTGTAGTTGTGCCGTTACGAGTCAAAGCGTACAAAATTAAAATGCAGGCAAAGTCAGATTTGTATGTATTTTATTACACTATTGTTAAATATCACAAAAGCCGATGAAAGTAACCCAGGAAAAACTTCCAGCTAGCCAAATTGGTCTGGAAATCGAAGTACCGTCAGAAAAGTCAAAACAAGCTTACGAGCAAGTAATTAAACAATTTGCTCGCGAGGTTAATATTCCTGGGTTCCGCAAAGGCAAAGTTCCCCGTCAAGTTTTGCTACAGCGCCTAGGCCAGACTCGCTTGAAAGCGACGGCTTTGGAAAATTTGATTAATGATTCCCTGCAAAAAGCCCTAGAACAAGAAAAAATTGCGGCAATTGGCAGTTTTGAACTTCGCACCGAGTTTGAAGAATTACTAGAGAAGTTCGATCCAGAACAGCCTCTGATTTTTTCGGCAAAGGTTGATGTACAACCAGAAGTGAAAATGGGTCAGTACACAGGTTTGCAGCTTCAAGCAGAAGAAGCTAAGTATGATGAGGCTCAGGTAGATGAGGTACTGGCAAAATATCGATCGGACAAAGCTGCTTTAATCCCCGTAGAAGGCCGGCCGGCTCAGTTGGGAGACATGGCTTTGGTTGATTTCTCCGGTAGATTTGCGGAAGCACCAGAAGGCGAAACTCCCGCAGAAATTCCCGGCGGTCAAGCAGAAGATTTTCAAGTAGAATTATCGGAAAATCAGTTTGTACCGGGCTTTATCCAAGGCATGATCGGGATGAATCCAGGAGAAACTAGAGAAGTTTCCGTGCAGTTCCCAGATGAGTATAGCAGTGAAGAATTAGCGGGGAAACCTGCCGTCTTTACGATTACTCTCAAAGAACTTAAGGAAAAAGAATTGCCGGAGTTGGACGACGACTTCGCCCAAGAAGTCAGCGAGTTTGAAACTTTAGCAGAACTGCGCGAATCGCTCGAAACTAGGTTTAAAGCAGACAAAGAAAACCAGACATCAGCTAATAAGGAAAAAGCTATATCAGCAGCCCTCGTGCAGCTAATAGAAGTGGAAATTCCTGAAACAATGGTCGATCGCGAAATCGATTATTTGTTGAATCAACAAGCCGTCCAATTGAAAAATTACGGCATAGATATCAATCAACTGTTTACCGAAGAAAATATGGGCCCGATGCGAGAACGCTCGCGCCCGGAAGCAATCGAGCGCCTCAAGCAGAATTTAGCTCTGGCAGAAGTAGCCAAGCTGGAATCCTTATCTGTTGAACCAGCAGAAGTAGCAGCCGAAATAGCAAAAATCAGAAAGCAGTTTCCCAAAGGAGATTTTGACCCCCAAAGGTTGAAGGAATTTGTAGCAGAAGATTTGCTCAAACAAAAAACCCTGAAATGGTTGGAAGAAAAAGGAACAATCGAACTCGTACCTGAAGGCTCTCTGACTCCTGCAGCAGAAGAATCAGAAGAATCGGACGCTGAAGATTCATCAGAAGCAGCCACGAGCGTTGAAGTGGAAGTCGTAAGCGAAGAATAGAACTTAATGTGTTCAAATGTCCTAATTGGGGGCATGAAATCAACCGTGATTTTAGCGGCGCACCTGATCCTTAACTACAAGCTCCGGGTGCGCCTGATCCTTACTAAAAGCTTGGGGTGTCCACTAGAAGCAGCGATGATTTACACGTAGGTGTTTTAACTCATTACCCCGCGAGCCTTGCAAGTTACTCCAGCGTGGCGCCCAGCGCAGAAAGCAATTTCAGAACTCAAAACTCCCCATTCCCCCGATATCTGTTCAGAAGAGGCATAATAGTTAAAAGCTGGCGGCTTAATTTAAAGCTTTCATCAGCAGCAGCAAATTGTTTAGAATCCTTGACTGGTGTCTTATGGTTGTATCTCAATCTTCCAATTACCTAATTACAAGCTATAACGATTTTGATGTCAGTTCCAGCCCCAGCAATGTAGTGCCGATGGTACTAGAACAGTCGGGGATGGGCGAGCGGGCTTTTGACATTTACTCGCGCTTGCTGCGGGAGCGAATTGTGTTTTTAGGAACTCCCGTAACCGACGAAGTTGCTGACTCAATAGTGGCTCAGCTATTGTATCTAGATGCCGAAGACCCAGAAAAAGATGTCCAAATGTACATTAATTCCCCCGGCGGCTCGGTGACGGCCGGCATGGCAATTTATGACACAATGCAGCAAATCCGCCCGGATGTGGTGACGATTTGTTACGGTTTGGCAGCGAGTATGGGCGCATTTCTGCTGACAGCAGGAGCTCACGGTAAGCGGATGTCTCTTCCGAGTTCCCGGATTATGATTCACCAGCCGCTTGGAGGCGCTCAAGGTCAAGCAGTTGATATTGAGATTCAAGCCAAAGAAATCCTTTATCATAAGCGTAAGCTGAATCAACTGCTAGCGCACCACACAGGTCAACCGATCGACAAATTAGAGGCGGATACAGAGCGCGACTTTTTTATGTCAGCCGAGGAAGCCAAAAATTACGGTTTGGTCGATCGAGTTATCGCTAAAGAAAACCTTCCGGCGGCGGGAGAGAATGTCACTGCACTGAATTAAGAGGCTGTTATGTCTAAGTACGACTCCCATCTAAAATGTTCGTTTTGTGGCAAGTCTCAAGAGCAAGTACGCAAGTTGATCGCAGGGCCCGGGGTGTATATCTGCGACGAATGCGTTGACTTGTGCAATGAAATTTTAGATGAGGAGTTGTTTGATTCGAGTGCAGTGCCGGCAGCGGCGGCGGCTCCGAAGCAGGAAACGACGCCAAAGCGCCGCGCTACCTCGGGCAAAAGTATGTCGATGAGCCAAATTCCGAAGCCGAGGGAAATTAAAAATTACCTCGACGAAAATGCGATCGGGCAAAATGAGGCGAAAAAAGTGCTCTCGGTAGCTGTTTACAACCACTACAAGCGCCTGAGCTTTATCCATGCCAAAAATAGCGGCAAGCACCCACCGGAAGAAGTAGAACTACAAAAATCGAATATTTTGTTAATCGGGCCGACGGGCTGCGGAAAAACTCTGCTGGCTCAGACGTTGGCGGATATGCTAGACGTGCCGTTTGCGGTGGCTGACGCGACGACGCTGACGGAAGCAGGCTATGTCGGGGAAGATGTGGAAAATATTTTGCTGCGGCTGCTGCAAGTGGCAGATATGGACGTGGAAGAGGCGCAGCGCGGAATTATTTATATTGATGAAATTGACAAAATAGCCCGCAAGAGCGAGAATCCTTCGATTACCCGGGATGTTTCGGGTGAAGGCGTGCAGCAGGCGCTGCTGAAAATGCTTGAGGGGACGATCGCCAATGTACCTCCCCAAGGCGGCCGCAAGCATCCCTATCAAGACTGCATCCAAATTGATACCAGCAATATCATGTTTATTTGCGGCGGTGCTTTTGTCGGTCTGGAAAAAGTGATAGAGCAGAGAACGGGTAAAAAGTCAATGGGTTTTATTCAGCCCGGAGAAGCTCAGCCGAAGGAAAAGCGGGCTGCTGATGTACTCAAGCAACTGGAACCGGATGATTTGGTGAAGTTTGGGATGATTCCTGAGTTTATTGGGCGGGTGCCGGTGGCGGCGGTGTTAGAGCCGCTGGATGAGGAAACGCTGATGGCGATTTTGACTGAGCCGCGCAATGCTTTGGTTAAGCAGTATCAAAAGCTGCTGAAGATGGATAATGTGCAGTTGGACTTTAAGCCAGAGGCGATTCGGGCGATCGCCCAGGAAGCATACCGCCGCAAAACTGGAGCGCGGGCGCTGCGGGGAATTGTCGAAGAATTGATGTTGGATGTGATGTACGAGTTGCCGTCGCGCAAGGATGTTGCCCGGTGTACGATTACTAAGGAAATGGTCGAGAAGCGATCGACGGCTGAGTTGTTGGTACTTCCGTCTTCCCTACCCAAGCCAGAGTCAGCTTAAAAGTAGATATTCACAATCACTAGGTGACTATAATTCAACCTAAAACTTTTAGGGTATTAAGAAACCTGGAAGGGCGGCCACTCTTAGCAGCGCCCCTACTACAAAAACCGGGTTTCTCGGTTTTTTTAGTGATCTACATTACCAATCTATAAAATCATCCTCACCTAACTCAGAAGACAACTCGGAAAAATCCGGTTCAGATTCCAATCTAAAAGTTTCCGACTCCCAAATCTCCAAGTCATCCGACAAATCGACTACTTCCCCGTCAAACATATCAGCCAATTTCCTAGCCGTATTCGCGACATATTGAGCGTCATCACGCACCGCTATAGCCTGAGCTTTAAAGTCATTTTGAGAGTCTGTAGAACCGTTTGTGGGCGATCGCGATTCGGAAATTGCCGGCACATTAACGGCGGTATTTTCAGGCGCTGGCGGGTGCTTTTGTTCTCCACCATTCCCCAAAAAATCATCTGTAATCTCAGAACCCGCCGATTTCTGCACCTGTTGGCCCGCATCACTCACAGGATGAGAATTCCTAGGATTTTCGCCAACACGTCCGTTAGAAGTAGGCAAATCCTTGGCGCGGGAACTATTAGTTTCAGCGGGATTTGTCAAGCCCACTTTTACTGTTACTCGACGGTTAAAAATTTGCAAAAAAGCTTCTTCAATATTAGCTACTTTGTCTTTAACCATATTGAGCAACGGCTGGGAACTAATCTTAACATGAGCAGTATTATTGCTAAAAATTACTAGCTGTCCATGTTGGCGAAGCAGCGATTGAGTGCCATGCGGCCGCACGCGGTCAAGTACCTGTTCCCACACTCGATTTAAATCGATTTCATCGGCTGAATTAGTCGAGGAATAATTTGTTTGATTAGTTTCAGCAGTTGGTACAGGTGCGGGAATCGCTGCAGGAGGTGTGCTTTCTGTTCGATTAGCCACAGGCTGCGACTGAGGCGGAGGATTCTGCGAATTGGGAACTGAAGATTGTTCAATATGAGATGTCTGACTCCCCCCCGATTGTAGGGGCGGTGCCCCCGTGCCCGCCCTGGGTTGGGGGGGGTAATTTTGTGGTGGTGGAGCAATATTTTTCGCTGGTTCGGCTGTTGTTTGCTGCTGAGTTCTAATTGCTGAAGGCAACAATCCCAACAGCGTTACTTCCAGCCACAAACGCGGCTGAGTAGTGTTTTTAATTTGCACTTCGTGGGTTTGCAAATGTTTCTGACCTGCCAAAATCAACTCCGCATCCCAACTGCGGGCAAAATCCCCCAGTTTTTCCCAAGTGGCCGATGTTAAAGCTACTAAATCTGACCGCTTTGGTGCAGCTTTGGCTATTAGCAAATCTCGGTAAAAACTCGCGAGACTTTGCAGCACGATTAGCGGTTCCCGACCGCGATCCATGAGATGGCGGGTCATGTCTATTAATGCTGTAGCGTTATCTGTATCAATAGCTTGCAGCAAATCCATTAAATCATTTTCGGGGACTGCACCGACTAAATCCCAAACTTTTTCGACTGTTACTTCACCCTGAAATAAGCTTAGTTGGTCGAGCAAACTTTCGGCATCTCGCAGACCACCTTGGGCGATTTGAGCAACCATTTGTACTGCATCGCTGGCAATATTGATATTTTCTAATTTGGCAATTTTGTGCAAATGGGCAATCATTGCTTCGAGGGGGATGCGACGAAAGTCAAACTTTTGGCAACGAGAAATAATAGTTGGTAATACTCTTTGTGGGTCGGTTGTGGCGAGGACGAATACAACGCGATCTGGCGGTTCTTCTAGGGTTTTTAATAAGGCGTTAAATGCCTGGGTACTGAGCATATGAACTTCGTCGATTACATATACTTTATAGCGGCATTGTACGGGAGCAAATTGAGCTCTTTCGATTAAATCCCGAATGTTATCTACTCCGGTGTTGCTGGCGGCGTCAATTTCGATGACATCTAGTGTGGAACCTCGGGCAATTTCTTGGCAAACGTTGCATTTGCCACAGGGTGTGGGGGTGGGGGCAACCGTAGAAATACAGTTGAGAGATTTGGCGAAAATTCTGGCACTAGAGGTTTTACCGGTGCCTCTGGGGCCGGTGAATAGATATGCTGGTGCTATGCGCTCTTGTAGGATGGCGCTGGTGAGGGTTTGGGCGATCGCCTCTTGACCGACTAATTCGGCAAATGTCTGAGGGCGATATTTGTGGTGCAGGGGTTCGTAGGTCACGATCGAATAATGGTGGTATTAGCTGTAATCTTAGCTAAGGAGACGTTGTTCGATCGCACCACAGCTCGACTTTCACAGCAAGCCGCCCGGTGGGCTGGCACGGCGGGAGTCAGCCAACAGTAGGAATTATCACTCTCCAACGTCCGCCCCCTGATCGTCCGGGCGATCGACTGTTCTGCTTGATGTTTTCCGCTGCTCGCTCCCAGAGTTACTATTAATTTATGTGTATTTCTTTTTATTTTTCTAGAAACGGAGACCGCCGAACAAACATTTTTTTTAGATGTATTGGTATAATATATTACAGACAATTCACCATTTCTATTGGCCAGTGCCAGCGCGGGATTTTCCGATATTTCGGAAACCTGCTTGCAGTTAAAGATAAAGTATTAATTAGAGGGTGCGTGCTCCAGTTGCAGAAATCCAGTTGTACCAAGATGATGGTGGAATGATGTCAATGTTGGTTGATCCAGTTGCACTACCAGCTCTACTCTGGAGTCCTGTATAAATATAGCGTCAAATTTTACCCTTTAAAAGCCCATGTCAACCCAAATAATCCTTGTAGAACCAAGGTTGGCAGTAGCCTCTCCCAAACCTAAAAAGGCTAAACCCGGAGATCCGTCCTCAGACCAACTCTTAATGGGAGGGTCAGGATTACTGTTGTTATTGCTTATCGGTTTAGCGGTGTTTACCAAGCTAAAACTCGACGATTTGAGTAAAAAGCTCAAATTTGAGGAGTTTAGAAATCGAGAACTCCAGAAAAAATATAAAATGGCTCTGGAAACCATGTTAAAGATGGAAAAGAATCCCGACCTTATCCACTCGCGAGACTTTAATTTAGACTACCTGAGAATGCGGATGGCGGAAGAGGTCTTTCACTTTGCCATTGTGAACCAGATCAAGGTAAAAGTTAAAGAAAAAATTAGTATTGCCCTGCGTCCGACTCAGGGGGCAGTGGGAGATAAAAATGGGAATGCGGGCAGCGGCCGGCAAGTGGATTCGATGTTTGATATCGAATACGAAACTGGCGATCCGGCAATAAAAATAGAAAAACGCGTGCTGTTTCGGATTCAAATTAAGTTGATGAAACTGCCGACTCAGGCAACATCAGCGACAATTAATCAAATTATTGACTGTTTGGAAACTTATCTGAGTCCTTCAGACGATCACGACAGTTGGCAGCCAACAATTCAAGGTCGCATCGTTCATATTGAGTGGGATCAAAAAGCCAAGCCGACGCCGATGTTGGTGCTGGAACAGTCAAATGAAGGGGTGAATGTTACCTTTAGGACTACTAGAACGCCTGCCGGCAGACCTGCAAATGCCAATGATAGCCAATTGGCCGGATCTAAGGGTCAAAAAAGTGGCAAAAGTAGTTCTAAAAGTCCAGCAAAAAGTGGGACAAAAAGTCCTGCTAAGGTAGGAGGAAAGCGTCCCGTTTCTCGGAAATAAGTGTAGGTGGATTAATATTATTTTCCCGAAAGAACGCCGGTTGCCACCGTTGTTGATGTGTCTTGTGCGAGGTAGCCGTCTTCCATGTGAATAATGCGATCGGCTATATCTAAAATGCGGTTGTCGTGGGTGACAAGCAAAATAGTGCAGTGCTGTTCTTTGGCCAAACCTCGCATAATTTCTACCACATCTCTACCTGATTTACTGTCTAGTGCTGCTGTGGGTTCGTCTGCTAATACTAATTTCGGCTGGCTGACTAATGCGCGGGCGATCGCAACTCTTTGTTTCTGACCACCAGAAAGACTGTCTGGGTAATAATCTATTCTTTCTCCCAAGCCTACAGCTTCCAGCATTCCCTCTATTTTATCATTAGTTTCTTGGGGAGAAAGATGACTGTGCAGTTCTAAAGACATTTGCACATTTTGCCTAGCTGTCAAGCATTTGAGCAAATTGTGAGCTTGGAAAATATAGCCGATGTCGCGGCGGATTTTAACTAATTTGTTTTTCGGCGTTCCCCGCAATTCTTGGCCAAGAATTTTAAGACTACCTTCTTGGATCGATCGCAAAGCTCCTATCAAGGTTAACAATGTTGTTTTACCCGACCCAGAAGGACCAGTCATCAGCACGATTTCGCCCGGATAAATTTCGAGGTTGATGTCAAATAATGTCTGTTTGCGAAGTTGTCCTTCGCCGAAGGAATGATTGAGATTTTGAATCGAGACAACTGGTAAAGTATTCATTCGTAATTTGTACTTGGTAATTGGTAATTCCTTCTTCCTTCTTCCTGACATCCCTTACATCCGTTACAGAATCCGTTGCCGAACTTCCTTCTTCCTTCCTTAAAAAATATCCGCCGGGTCAGCCGCCTGCAACTTCCTAACTGCGATCGCGCCGGACACAGAACACATTACAACTGTCATAATAAAAACAGTCATAGCTTTCGCCAAAGTCATATACATCGGCAAACTCGTAGCACTTCTCCCTAAATTGTACAGCACCAAAGAAACTCCAAACCCTGGCAAATAGCCAAGAATTGCCAAAATCAAAGCCTCTTGAAACACCACACCCAAAAAGTAAATATCCTTATATCCCATCGCCTTCAGCGTCGCGTATTCCGGCAAGTGGTCGGTAACATCAGTATAAAGAATTTGATAAACAATCACTATCCCAACGATAAATCCCATTGCCGCGCCGAGTGTGAAAACAAATCCGATGGAGGTACTTTCCTGCCAATATTTTTTTTCAAAATCTACAAACTCTTCTTTAGTAGAAATTCTCACATCGTTCGGCAAAGTTGCCCTCATTTTATCAACAACAGCCTTAACATCTGTTCCCGGCTGCAAGTGAACAATACCTATATCGATTAAACCTCTTGTTCTCCGCGTCGAAAAAATCCGCATAAAGTTCAAATCGCTGGTGACAAGATTTCCGTCGGCACCGAAAGAGGCCCCTATAGTAAATAAACCATCTACCCTAACGCGGCGATTGTCAACTTCAGTTTCAACAACTTTTCCCTGTTTGAAATATTCTGCTACCGGCCCAAACTCCGGCCGAGAAGCTTGGTCAAATAAAACCACATCCGAAATTTTGATTTTGTCCAAATTATTTTGGATTTCAGGCAGATCAAAGATGGGATGAGCAGGGTCAAAACCGATTACCATCAATTGGCGAGTATTGCGCTGGTTGGGGTCGGGGTTTTTCCACAATCCAAAGCCTAAATATACGGGACTAATTGCTGTAACGCCGTTAAAACTCAAAGCTTGATACAAGCGACGCTGGGGAAAACTTTTCATGGCTATTAAAGCCGTAGACTGGGTGCTGCTGATAAAAATATCTCCTTTTAATTTCGAGTGAAAGGTGATGGAGCTTTCAAATAGCGCGTCTCTAAATCCAAACTGCATAAACATTAGCAAGTCAGCAAATCCAATGCCTGCTAGCGCGATTACTAAGCGCATTCTTTCGCGGGTTAATTGTGCCCAAGCTAGTGGTATTTTTGCCATAAGAGTCTATTTTAGAGTTTAGATTTTAGGTTTAGGAGGGAATAATTTTACGACTTAAGCACGGGTGTTGAGAAATCTGTTTTTTTCCCCTTATATTTGATTCAAACCCTTAATATCGGTAAAATACCCGGTTGATTGAGTCCCCATCCGTAAGTTGTCTCAACGTAAAATTTAGATATTTATTTTGACTTCAACCTGCAAGTTTGTTAGGGTTGCAACTTTCTTGCTCGATTCCGGATCGAGGCGAATTCTAACTTCGATAACTCTCGCGTCGGTGTCGGCGGCGGGGTCTGTATTAAGGACATCTTTTTTGCTGATTTGTTTGCCGATGCGATCGACTTTTCCTTCCACAGTGCCTGCAAAAACCGGGCTGGTGACTGTTGCGCGCTGGCCGTTTCGCACTTTGGCGATGTCGGTTTCGTAAACTTCTGCTACGGCGTACATTTGATCGGTGCCGCCTAGTTCTACGATGCCATCTTGAGTGTTGACAGCTTCTCCTTGTCGGCTGTGAACTTTGAGGATGTAGCCGGATACGGGTGCTTTGACGTAACTTAAGTTTAAGTCTACTTGAGCTTTTTGTTTGGAGGCGATCGCACTTTCGACGGCGGCTTGGGCGGCTTGCACGTCTTCGGGACGTACTTCGGCAATTTGGTCTAGATTTGCTTTGGCTTGATTGATTTGTTCTTGGCCAGTTTCTGCTTTTTGTTTTAGTATTGCTTCGGCTTGATTGATTTGTTCTCTACCAGTTTCTATCTTTTGATTTAAGGTTGCTCTGGCTTGGTTAATTTCCTGCCTGCCTGTTTCTAACTTGCGTCGGAGATTGGCTCGGGATTGATTGATTTCCTGCTTGCCTGTTTCTACTGTTTGTTTGATTGTTGCTTTGGTTTCGACTATTTGCTCTTGCAGTGTTTGCACTGTTTTTTCTAATATAGCTTGCGCTTCTTTTACTCTCTGGCGAGCCGTCTCTGCTGCTAAGCGTTTGGTGTCGTAGGCGGAAGCAGAAATTGCGCCTGTTTGGGAGAGTTCTTTATTGCGTTGTTCCTCGGCTTCGGCGTTGGTTAATTCGGCTTTTAGCCGATCGACTGTAGCGTTTTGAGACGCAATTTCGCCGCGCAATTGAGCTTCTAGCCTAGCCAATTTGGACTGCTGCACCTCTGTTTCTCTTTCGAGTTGTGCCTCAAATTTGGCAAGATTAGCTTGTTCGGCTTCGGTTTCTCTTTGGAGTTGTGCCTCAAATTTGGCGACGTTAGCTTGTTCGGCTTCGGTTTCTCTTCGCAGTTGAGCTTCTAAGCGGGCGATATTGGCTGCTTCGGCTTCGGTTTCTCTTTGCACTTGTGCTTCAAACTTGGCAACTTCTGCTTTTTGAGCGCCGACAACGCCTGTTTTTGCGCCTGCTTGAATTTTCGCTAATTCTGCTTGTTTGACTTTGACTTCTTTGTCGGCTTGTTGCAGGATTGCTTGGAGTCGATCGCGCGTATCGAGAACTGCTATGATTTGTCCTTGACTGACTCGATCGCCCTCTTCCACCTGCAACTGTTCAATTCTTGCTCCCTCCGACGCCGAAGGGGCCGACAATTTGATAACTTCCCCCTGCGGAGTCAACCTACCCAAAGCGGTAACACTGTTGCGGGTGGCGACGGAAGTTGCCGCCGCCGCTGCCGCCGCCGCCTTTAACTCTTCGGCTTTTTTAAGTTGAGATACTTGCCAAAAACCGACTCCTGTGGTAATGAGAGTGGCGGCGATCGCTAAACCGATGAGTCCTCGCCCTGGGGGTTTTAAAAATGATTTATCCTTGACCCGTGATTCCTTTCCCATTACTTATAAAGTAGGTGATTTCCTAATTAAGTTTTGCCCACCTACTATTAAGTATTGTAAACACATTTAAGCTATTTAGGGATATCAAAAAGCACTTCGGTCATATAATGTTCGGCCCAATCTTGACCGAAAGCTTTTTCGAGTACGCGGCGGGTTTTGTCGTTTTGCTGCTGCTGGGTGCAGTAGTAAATTTGAGCGTCTAGAATTTTCGATGCTTCTGCGGCAGAGACTGGTTCGGAAGCGACTGCCTGTTTGCAGTGAATTTCAACGTAGGATTCAACAATATCCAAAAACCGACTGTTTTCTTCGATCGACTCGGGCCGCACAAACAGGCAAAATTCTGAGAAAATATCCCCCCATTCGGGAATTTGGCGGGGACAAGAAAATTGATCGATCGGCAATATTGCCAGTTGGGTTCGGTAGGTTTCCGACAAAGTTCGATCGGGATTGAGGGGAGAAAGGTCTGCGATCGCGGCGCTAACTTGGCCTTTGCCTGCTACGATATCCGTACCGAACATCGGCAAAGCATAATTCGGTCTGGGAAACATCACGCAGTGCAGAATGTCAAGCAACGGCCCGACTTTAGCGAGTTCGAGGTGTATTTTGCGGAACTGGGGCGTTTGATAGCAGCGGTTTTCAATGATCAGTTTTTCTCCTTCCAAGCGGCCTTCTACATATCCCAACTCAGCGGGCAGGTGGTAGGGTTCGAGGTCTAGATAGCGGTGCCATACTGCTTCCATCCGGTCTGCTAAATCGCGGATGAGATGGTGCTGTTGGTCGCGCAGAGAAGGCTGGGATATTTCTAACATTCGTATTTATCGGGGGATAGCTTAATAAAACTTGATTCTACTGTTGCAAGATGCAGGAAAAAAGGTAGATACTTTAACAATATCAGTAGATTGACTTACGATCGAGCAAGTTTTACAGGAGATTTTGTATGTTTGGTCTGGGATTGCCTGAAATGGGCATTGTTGCGGTGGTGGCTATACTAATTTTCGGCCCCAAGAAGATTCCTGAGTTGGGAAATGCTTTGGGCAAAACGCTGCGGAGTTTTAAGGAAGGGGTTGGTCAATCTGAGGATGAAGCTGTTGAGAAGGATAAAGAGGAAGAGGGTCAGCCGAAAGTGTAAATTAGGTTTGTAGTGAGGATTTTAGTCTTCCTTTTTAAGGGCTCAAGCCCTCACTAAGAACCTATTCTGGAAATTTGCCTTCTCTAACTTCGAGGGAATAATCTGTGACAGCTTGGGTAATTGTTTCTCGCAAATTGGCGTAAGCTTTAGCAAAAGGCGGCTGTTTTTCCGAAAGTCCCAACAAATCGGAAGTAACTAAAACTTGGCCGTCGCAGTGCGGCCCGGCGCCGATACCAATGGTGGGAATAGTTAGTTTTTGGGTAATTTGAGCGGCTAAGTCGGCGGGAATGTGTTCTAAGACGATCGCAAAGGCACCTGCTTCTTGAAGCGCGATCGACTCTGCTATGATGCGATCGGCTGCTTCGGCTGTTTTTCCTTGTTTTTTGTAGCCGAGTTGGTGTACCGACTGCGGAGTTAAACCAACGTGCCCCATCACTGGAATTCCGGCGGATGTTAGCTGCGAAACTGTGGCAGCCATTGCTGGATATCCACCTTCCAATTTTACAGCTTGAGCGCCAGTTTCTTTCAAAGCTCTCCCGGCCGAGTGCATGGCTTGCTGGGGACTTTCTTGGTAAGTCAAAAACGGCAAATCTACAACAATTAATGCTTGTTTAACTCCACGGCGCACTGCTTTAGCGTGGTGCAGCATTTCATCGAGGGTTATGGGTAGGGTTGTCTCGTAGCCTAAGACTGTCATGGCGAGGGAATCGCCGACTAGGATGATATCTACGCCTGCTTGATCGATGAGTTGGGCGATCGCATAATCATAAGCTGTCAGGGCAACAATTGACCGCCCTTGTTGTTTCCACTGAATTAATTGATGAGTAGTGAGTGACATTTTAGTGCAAAAATATAATATGATCTCCCGCTATTACTTATAATATCAAATATAACAAATTATATACAATCCATATTGTAGGGTGTGTGAGGCGCGGCGATTAAGAATTGTCACAAATCGAGCAACTTGATTCAGCGCTTCACGCACC
The DNA here is from genome assembly GCF_036704575.1 of Microcoleus sp. K5-D4. NCBI lineage: Bacteria > Bacillati > Cyanobacteriota > Cyanophyceae > Oscillatoriales > Microcoleaceae > Microcoleus > Microcoleus sp. K5-D4. The sequence continues at coordinate 351 of NZ_JAUBSD010000067.1, read as the reverse complement.
AAGACCAACTAAATGCACCCCTGCAATGATGCGCTTCAGCACTAGGTATAAGCGGTGAGCGAGCCACTAAATAATCTACCATTTATGCTGCATATTGTATATTTTAACAATATTTGTAATTGAGAGCGCTCTTTTTATTTATTCCTTCATTTCTGCTAATAACTGTTCCCCAAAAGGATGTTTTTCCAATTGCTCAAATGTCAAATGTCCTTTACTGATTCCTTCCCGCCACAGCCCAACATAATTTTTCCACAAAACCTGAATGTGCGGGTGGCTTGCGGGCAACTTGCTGCGTAAAATTTCCACAGCTTGCAAATACAGCGGTTCCGCTTCCGAGTACCTTCCTTGGGA
>NZ_JAUBSD010000066.1:0-42047 GCF_036704575.1 Microcoleus sp. K5-D4 | reverse complement strand
TGATAGCTGGTATTTATAATTATGAACTTTCTTTGAAGACAAATTAGCCATCGCCTGAGACTTTCGCAAGAGGTCTAGTGAAGCGCGATCGCACCCTGACTTTTTAGCCGTTACTCTCAGGGAATTCGCCAAACCGAGATCGGTAACGCGCTAGCAAAGATGCGAGTTCAGCAGCACGCTGGGGTTCGGCTTCTAGTGCGGAGGGTAATTCATCAGGAAGCAGTAATTTTTATCCATTATCTTTCAGATAAAAACAGATGAGTTTTCCACCTATTTCTAAACGCCGTTGCAGCACTTCACGGCGACTTTTAGTAATTAATTGATAGCTATATTCCTGTTGGTAGTATTGAGATCGATCGCCCTTTGGAATTCCTTAATTGCCTCAACATGACTCGGCATATTAACACACCTGACGAGTAAACCAATATCGAGTTATGGGAGCAATTGGGAACTCGCAATCTCTTCGTATCCTTGCTCTCTGAGAGCATAGAGAGACAGTCGGCTGTTTTCCCAAAACCAGACTTCAGGGATTTGCAGCCGTTTGTAAGCCTCTAGCTTATCAATTCCGCCGCTAGTGACGACAACTTTGATCGCTAAATCGGGACGTTCTCTATCAGTACCCAATTCGTAAGACTTGTCGGCTTCACACTTTACCAGTCGCGATTCATTTTCTAATGTCAGAGACTCCGTAGGGGTGAAATCGATTGCTGCCGCCATCATGTAAGTTTCTACTAACGCACCGATACGTCCCTTCGCTGTTTCGTGTTTTCTTCCAGGCATTTTCTGAATCTCCAGTATCCCATCTAAAAATGACAGCCGAACCCCTGGAATATCCAGCATCGGTTCTAAGGTTTTGAATTGTTCCCACGTTAACCCTGGAAATAGCAACGGCTGAGCTAATTTCTCTTCTAATGTTGTTGCAGTCATGCCTGACTCCTTAATTGTGGTTATTTTTAATCTAAAACGCCCTTGCTGACTCGATTGTGCAATCAAAATGGGATTGGATTAAGGGGCGAAAGGTCGATCGACATCCCACACCTTCAAATGCCATCAGGATCGATGCCCTGACTTCTCAAGTATGCCATTAGTCGATCGGCCCTCTGGCGTTCCTCTTCGGCCCTCTGGCGTTCCTCTTCGGCCCTCTGGCGTTCCTCTTCGGCCCTCTGGCGTTCCTGTTCCACCCGTTCGGCACCCCACAAGAGCAAATTGCCATTCTCATCCCACCAGCGCAACCAATAACCGGTTCTCTGAGATTTTTCACCTTCCCAAACCCCCAGAAATAAACCCATTGATTCTATCCAGAATCGCTGATTAGCATCCGGTTCTTGCAATTCGTATTCTCCCGATGTCGAGAGTCTGTACACTTCCAAGACTCCAGATTTAGGTTCAAAAATTACATAAATCGGTACTTGGAAAATTCGCTCATAAAACCGCCATTTTCCGTAAGGATATGTCGGTTTATTTGAATATTCACTACCGTCAGTATCCGATAAAAATTCCATCACTACAGCAGGTACTTCTCCCTCAGCATTGGGCGTATAACTGCGGCGAACTTCTCCTGGTTCTGCTGGCAATACCGAGGGAACGAACACCCAATCAGGGGCTTTTACTACTGTTTTGTCGTTAACTTTGGCACATAGTCCAAAATTGGAAGCTATTAGCATTGAAGCTAGGATAAATCCTGCCATATCCAAGGCTTCTCGCAAGGCGGCGGCTAAAAGTGGTTGGTCGATGTTTTCCACAGGATCGTCGGGTAATTTAAAGTCATCTGGCAATTTTTCCCAAGTTACAGTATACTGGGTTTTGGTTGCGTCCGGTTTCGACAAAGTTTGCGTCATTGGTTTTCCTTGCTTAGATTGAAATAGTTTTTTGTTAATAGGATTTGGACAATAACTTTAATCTCTGGTGCGAAAAGCGCACATTATTAACTAGCTGTAATCTTGGTGTTTATTGCCCTGATTACTAACTATCGGAAGTCGCGAATATTGTTTTGCAATAATTGCGGTTATTCAATGATACCCTGTTTTAATGGGTATTTGCGGGAGCAATTTGTTCTGATGACCTTGCACTTTGAGAAGGTATAACAGGCAATTTTGGCTGTTTTTGCAAGCTGGGAAATCCCGGCTTTACTGCTTGATTTCTGGCAATTGTACTCTCATTTACTTTCTCAGAAAGAGGAGCTAATGTTTGAGTCACTTTCACTTGCTGTCGGAGTTGTTCTGTCGAACCCAATAAGCCTCCCAATCCGTTAAACAGCCTGCGAATGTTGTTGCGGAAAGCCGGATCTCCTGTCAAATCATCCACGTCGGAAGTAATTTTCTGCACGTTCTGAAATGTAGCTCGTGCAGAATCTAGAGTTTGCTGCAATAATAGCAAAGTGGCGGGATTGTTTACCTGGCTGGATAAATCTCGCAAATTACCAGAAGCTTGGGCAGCATTCGCTGATAAAACTTCTAAATTGTTCAGCAATTGTCCTTGGTTGATGCGATTAATTGTTGGACTCAAACTGCTGACAGCTACCCGCAGTTCCTGACTGCTTTGATTGATGTTATTTAGAGTAGAGACTAAACTTGCGCGGTTTGTTGTTACTAAAGAATTGAGTTGGTTGGCTGTTAATGTAACTTGATTTGCTGCTTGAGTTACTGAATTAGCAGAATTTATCGCAGCGGCCGATACGGCTTTTGTGGAAGTGTCCGCCGTAGCTGCTACTTTAGAAATATCAGTTGCGACTCCTGATATTTCTGCTTTTAGCGATTGATTTAAATTGCTGGCTTCTCCCTTTAATGATTGATTTAAACTGCTGGCTTCTCCCTTTAACGATTGGTTTAAACTTGCTATTTCGGTTTTTAGTGATTGATTTAAGCTCCCAAGATCGGCCCTTACATCTTGATTTAAAGTTTTTATTTCGGCTTGGGCCGTTTTAGTTAAAGTCGATAAATCTTGAGTGAGTTTAGCTGCACCTTTAGCTGTGTTGGCTGTATTTTCGGCGAGGGATTTAATATTGTTGAACAGCGCGGGGTCGGTGTAGAAATTAGCTAGGCGGACTGTGGATCGAATTAGTTCGTCGATAGTGACTCCAGCTTGACCTTTTAAGCGCGCATTTTGGCAGATTATCTCCGGGGGACAGTCGGCACTAACGGGATTGGCGGTAAGTAACGATTCTGGCAAAATCGAGTTGGGGGTAATGTCGATCGACGATTCGCCAATTAAACCCGATTTATTCGCTTCGATCGTAACATCCCTGGGAATCACTAAAGTACCGGGGGCAATCTCCAGCGTCACGTCTACGCCGTTGGAACCCGGTTTGAGGGCGGTAATTTTACCGACTGCAACCCCGCGATACCTGATGGGCGTGCCTATTTGCATTCCTTGGGCGCTGCCAAATTCTACGGCGAATTTGTAGCTGCGGTTCCCTAGCTGCACGCCCCGCAGCCAGAGCACTAAGCCGCCAAATAAACCGATTCCTACTAAAATTAAGAACCCGACAGAACCTTCTCTTACAGTTCGCGATTGCATATTTTCTCCTCAGTCATTGGTCATTGGTTATTAGTCATTCATCATCGGTCATTTCAATCTAAAATCTAAAATCTAAAATCTAAAATTGGCTGACTATCCAAGCGCTTGAATTGGGCCAGTAACACTGCCGCTAAAAAATTGTCGGATCAGTAAATTATCTGTCGATGCAATATCGCTGACAGTTCCCTCCCACTGCACTTTGCCTCGATAGAGAAACACAATGCGATCGGCAGTGCGGCGGATGGTACTGTCTTGGTGAGTGACGATCGCATAAGTGCTGCAAACACCTTGGGCAGCCTGCAAGTCCCTGATTAAATCTTCAATTACCGTCGAAGCAATCGGATCTAAACCCGCCGTCGGTTCGTCGTACAGCAAAACCTCTGGATTATCCCTGTCATTATCAGGATTCGCCATGATAGCGCGGGCAAAACTTACCCGCTTCCTCATTCCCCCAGACAACTGCGCTGGATAGCGTTCGCCAATTCGCGGCAAACCCACCATCTCCAACTTTTCCTCCACCAATTCCCGAATGCGGCGGCGCGGCAGCTTAGAATGCTGGTAAAGTAAAAAACCGACATTCTCCTCCACCGTCAGCGAATCAAACAAAGCCGCTTGCTGAAACACCATCCCAATTCCGATCGGATCTGCCACGTCGTCCACCCATCCGACCCTGCGCTGTCCCTGAACAAAAACCTCACCGGCATCCGGGGCCAACAAACCCGCAATTATCCGCAGAATCGTAGATTTCCCCGTCCCGGAAGGGCCAATAATTGCCAGGGCCTCTCCCCGATAAATCCTCAGATCGACTCGATCGAGGATCGGGTTCTGGCCGAAGGACTTACTTACCCCCTTGAGTTCGATTAGTGGCTCTGCCATAGGATGTTATCAATAAGTTGTCAGTCCTCAGTCATCAGTCTACCTAATGACTCATGACTCATGACTCATGACTAATCACTAATTACTTCAATTGACTGCCAGAATCAAAACTCTCTTGTATTGTAAATTTGTCAGCTCGAGCTGTTCCAATACCCTTAAGACTAATTAACCATGTCAATTAGTTCACTTCCTAAAGCCCTCCGCGTCTTGGCTAAAGCCAAGCAGGTTTTTGCCCAATCCAGAAATCCTTACCCCCCTTCTTTGCGGAACGGGCGAGTTCACCAGTGGTTTAAGTGGTTAGCCCCCGGACTGTTAGTGAAACGGTGGCTGCTGATTAGTGCCAGCGGCGTGGTACTTGCCACTTTGGGTTTAGCAATTTGGACTGGGATGACTCCCATTTTCTTCTTATTGCAATTATTGAGAAATTTTTTGGCGTGGATTGCGGAAGTTATTCCCAATTACGTGTCAGGCCCGATCATCATTGCTGGCGGGATTTTATTAATTCTGTGGGGACAAACTCGCAGTTTGAACTCTATTACCCAAGTGCTGATGCCCGAAGGCAACGAGGAACTGGTCGATCGACTCCTCAACCACCGTCGCTTGAACCGCGGCCCGAAAATTGTGGCAATTGGGGGCGGTACGGGTCTTTCTAATTTGCTCAGGGGATTGAAGGATTACAGCGCCAAAATCACTGCTATTGTCACCGTGGCGGATGATGGCGGGTCTTCCGGGCGGCTGCGGCGGGAAATTGGGGTATTGCCACCGGGAGACATTCGCAATTGTTTGGCGGCTTTGGCAGATGAGGAAAAGTTATTGACTGAGTTATTTCAATATCGTTTCCGGGCTGGTGACGGTTTGGTGGGTCACAGTTTTGGGAATTTGTTTTTGACGGCGATGAGCGATATTGCTGGAGATTTGGAACAGGCGATCGCCGCGAGTTCTAAAGTTTTAGCAGTGAGGGGAGAGGTGCTGCCGGCTACTCTGAGCGACGTTTCTTTGTGGGCAGAACTCGCTGACGGTCGCAGGATTGAGGGGGAGTCAAGCATTACAAAAGCAAACGGGCAAATCCTCAAAATAGGCTGCACTCCTGCTAATCCTCCGGCGTTACCTAGGGCTGTGGAAGGGCTTCGGGAAGCGGATTTTATTATTATTGGGCCGGGGAGTCTTTATACGAGTGTCATTCCGAATTTGTTGGTGCCGGAAATTGCTGATGCGATCGCCAACAGCGAAGTTCCGCGCATTTATGTTTGCAATATTATGACTCAGCCGGGGGAAACTGACGGATACAGTGTTGCAGACCACATTCGGGCGATCGACCGCGCTTGCGGCCGGCCGCTGTTCGATGCTGTAGTAGTTCAAGGCAAAGTCCCTTCTGCAAAGGCTTTGATCCGCTATTCTCAGGAGGATTCTTATCCGGTTGTACTCGATCGAGAAGCCGTAACGCAATTGGGGCGGCGAGTTGTCATCGCCAATGTCATGGATGAAGATGAAAATACGGGTTTAATTCGCCACAATTCTCAAAGGTTGGCGGGGATGTTGCTGCGTTGGTACGGCCGCGCGCAGAACATTTAAGCTGCTGACTGCTGACTGTTGAAGGTTTACTGTTGACTAATGTTATTAGTTATTGGTTATTGGCAGCCGCCAGCGACTAACAAATAACAAATAACAAATAACTAATAATAAATGACTAATGACTAATTATTGAAATGAAAACTTTGCTTCCCGATTCTGAGGCTACGCGCAACTTTGGTGTTGCGTTAGGTCGATCGCTCCCCCCCGGCACTGTAATCTTATTACAAGGAGATTTAGGTGCAGGCAAAACTACCTTGGTTCAAGGTATCGCTGAAGGCTTAGGAATCTCAGACTCGATTGAGAGTCCTACTTTTACACTGATTAACGAGTATTTTGGAGGACGAATTCCGCTGTATCATCTAGATTTGTATCGACTAGAACCCGAAGAAGCGGAGGCTTTGCACTTAGAAAGTTATTGGGACGGATTAGAAAGGGATTTGGGAATTGTGGCGATCGAATGGGCGGAAAGATTGCAGTACAAACCAGAAAATTATTTGCAAATTTCTTTAAGTTATCTCGATAACGGGCGGCAAGCTGAAGTAATTGGTAATGGCGAGTTATTGGATTGGCAATGGGAAAATTGAGCTAGTGCGATCGAACTTACTGCGGCTGGCGGTTGACTCGAATCAATTTACCTCTCAAATTTTCCTTACCAGCAATAGCATCATTAATGCGTGTTGCCAACCTTTCTAGATTTTTATCGTCTGTACATACGATAATACCAGCATGATTTGGTTGTTGAGTATGCAAGCGAATCAAATGCCGACGATTTTGCGTCATAACCGCCCGATCGTTATTCACAGCAAAGGCTAATACTTCGGGGTCATCATCTCCGGCATTTCCTGCCTCTTGAATACTCAGGGCATCGTGACCTAAATTTCGCAGCAATGCCACAATAGGAAACGGGAACTGTTCATCTGCATAGAGACGTGCCATAAATTATACTTCCTACATCATTGCTGCTGCTTCTTCTCGGAGTGCTGTTTCAATTTCTTCGGAGTTAGCCTCAGCATAAGTCCAGACATTTACTAAGTTTGCAGCATTCAACTGGGGATAAAATTGTAGAAGTTCAGCATCACTTGAACCTTGACGGCGCCAACTCACGAACAGCCAAACGGGAAGTCTAGTTTGGGCAATGCAAGCATCGCCGCCACACAGGTCGGGAGTTTTGGTAATTCCTGGCCAGCTATTACTTAAACTTTGGGCTAACAGTCTTATGACTTCAGCTTTCTCAGTCGGAGTTAAGGCCAGGAGTTGTGTTTCTAGTTCTTCGAGGATCATGGGTAAAATCGCTTTTGCGATGCAGGAATACCCAATTATAACACTTGAGTTAAATTCAAGCTTACTCCGCGTCAAATGTCAAAGCTTCTCCCCTCACATTTGTATCCAATTTACCATTTTCAAAAACAACTTTTCCTCCAACAACAGTCACAACTGGCCATCCAGTCAAACTCCAACCTTCAAAAGGACTCCAGCCGCACTTTGTCACCATTTCTTCTCGCAGCACAGGTCGATAATTATCCAAATCTACTAATACCAAATCGGCATCAAAACCAGGAGCAATCGCTCCTTTGTTAGGAATCTTATAAGCCTTAGCAACTGCCGCCGACATCCAATTAGCAACTTGAGCAACTGTACATCTTCCCTCTACTGCTTGTGTCAGCATCAAAGGCAAAGAAGTTTGGACTCCCGGCATTCCAGACGGCGTATTCGGATAATCTTGAGCTTTTTCTGCTAATGTATGCGGGGCATGGTCGGTGGCGATAAAATCAATTACGCCGTCGAGTAAAGCTTGCCAAAGTATTTCGTTATCGCGGGGCTCGCGCAAAGGCGGATTCATCTGAGCTAAACTGCCAATTTTTTGATAGGCGCTGGTATTTAACAACAAATGCTGCGGCGTAACTTCTGCTGTCACCCAACTCGGTTTTTCCTGGCGCAATAACTCAGCTTCATCCCCAGTTGAAAGGTGCAGAATGTGCAGACGCCGCTGATATTTATTAGAAAGTTTTAATGCTAGCTGAGTTGCTAATAAAGCTGCTTGATTGTCTTGAATTTGCGAGTGCACGGCTACATCGGAAATCCCGGCAAATTCCTGACGCCTCTGATTGATTCTAGCTTGGTCTTCTGCGTGTACGGCAATTAGTCGATCGCCCTTGGCAAAAATCGCCTCTAAAGTTGCTTCTCCATCCACCAACAACTGCCCGTGCATAGAACCCATAAACACCTTAATTCCCGGAGTCGGATTCGCATTCAACAAATCCGGCAAATTCTCGGGCGTTGCACCAATAAAAAAGCCGTAGTTCACCAAACACTTCTCGGCAGCGCGACTTAGTTTATCATCTAAGGCAGCTTGGGTTGTGGTCAGAGGTCGCGTATTCGGCATTTCCAGAAACGATGTCACGCCGCCTTTAGCGCAAGCACAGCTAGCGGTAAATAAGTCTTCCTTGTGTTCTAAACCCGGTTCGCGGAAGTGTACCTGGGGATCAATTACTCCGGGTAACAGAGTTAAGCCTTTAGCATCTATTTCTCGATCGCCAGATTCGACAATTTCCGCAGCAACCTTGACAATTTTGCGATCGCAGATTTGCACATCTCCTACCAAAAACTCACCATTGGGCAAAAGAATGCGAGCGCGACGGATTAACAAACTTGATTTGGGAGTCATAAGATACCATTAATTGAGTAAACAGCGTGCTAGCATGGAAGCATTATTAAGTTTATAATTCGTATCCAGCTCAGTCACTACAATACCCTATGACTCGTCTAGACAAGTCAGCCGACGAAAAACCTCCGCAAGACACCGAAAATCCTTGGATCGAAGGAATTAAGACGATCGGCTTAGCAGCATTTTTAGCCTTTGGTATCCGCACCCTGGTTGCCGAAGCACGCTACATTCCCACCGGCTCGATGCTCCCAACCTTACAAATTAACGATCGATTAATTATAGATAAGGTCAGCTATCGATTCCAAGAGCCCCAGCGAGGAGATATTATCGTATTTATGCCTCCTGACCCCGCTAGTTTGTGCACGGGACAGCCGCCACCGATCAAAGATGCCTATATCAAGCGAGTGATCGGACTGCCGGGGGACAGTGTGGAAGTCAGAGAGGGAAAAGTTTTTATTAACAAGCAGCCGCTACAGGAAAAATATATTGAAGAAATTCCGCAGTATCCCTACGGGCCTGTAGTTGTAGCTCCAAATTCTTACTTGGTGCTCGGCGACAACCGCAACGCAAGCTGTGACAGTCATTACTGGGGCTTTGTACCCAAGCAAAATATCATCGGTAGGGCAATTGTGCGTTTTTGGCCGCTCAACCGCACAGGTTCGATCGACCCCACGCCCCTTTATCCCGCTAAAAATTAGCTATAACGGAAGGAAGAAGCAAGCAGCAAGAAGGCAAATTCAATAATAGCAATGGTTTGGGTGATAAAAAACTTCCTAATCGTCTTGCCGGTTGCTATACAAAACGCGAGGGATATTAGATACCCGACTTCTTCAAGAAGCCGGGTATCCAAGCTGACTGGCTGGATAAAATCTAAAATCTAAAATCTAAAATCGCCTGACGTTTCGCGATCGAGAACTTTCACAACTTTGTTATACATATCCTCAGCTTCTTGCTGCGAATTGCCAATACTCGTCACTCCCAATTTGCCAAACTCCGACAAACAACCCATTAAATGAAACACGCTGCCCGTCTCTGTACCGCTGTCAAAGTGCAGTTGATTGTCAGCAATAATATCCATCAAATCGTTCGGTAATAATCCCCGATAGCGCTCTTTTTTCAAATTGTCCGAAGCGACATAATATTTTGGACGGCCCTGCAAGCTGTAAAATAATCCTGTCGAACGTTCGTACCGACCATTTGTTAACAGCTTCAGCGCCATAAACGGATGAGTTGTGCCTCCTTTCCGCAAGTTAATTTCTATTGCTTGCATATCCCAGTTGCCGTCGGATTGGCGCACCGCGAGAAAATCTACTCCAAATCTCTCTAAAGCGCCTTTTTTAGCTAAGTTTTGCCCGACTTTCCATCCCAATTCTTGCAAAGCCAGCCGGTAAGATTCGTCCGCAGGAAATCGGCAACCCAGGAAAATTTGGCCGTCTGGGCCTCCTAAAATTTGGTCGTGGGTTGAGAGAATTTCTACTTCGCCGCTGGGCACAATTCTGCCTTGAACACTGGGCGAGAACTTTGCTTCTCCTTCGATAAATGCTTCGGCAATTGCCCCTAATTCGGGAATGCGGCTGCTAAAGTTTTCCCAGGTTTCCCCCGTTGCTTGAAAGCGCAAATTATGGAAGTGCTCGCCAATTGCCTTCGCTCTTTCTTGAGGCGCTTTACCTGCGAGGGACTTCAGATATAAAATTGCATTTCCTTCCCCCGAAAAACCTTCATTTAACTTAATTACGATCCGTTGCAAATGCGGCTGCCGTGCCCACAAATCCGCCGCAGCTTCCGCTAAATCTTCCGCATTCCAAACCAACTCGGAACCGTCAGGATAAGGCACGCCACATTCTTTAAAAATTTGCCTGCTACCGCTTTTGGTTCCCCAGTATAACAGATCGGGATCGCTGGCCCACAAAGGAATTCCCAATTTAACAGATAACTCGCGTTCTAAGGGCGTCGAGTTATAACAAACCATATAGGATTTTGTCGGCCGCACTGCTTGACGAATGCGCTCCATTAAGCGGGGACGATCTAAAATTTTCTGGGTGAGGGATTTGGCAGAAGCATCGTAAGCACTGAATAGCACAAGCCGATCGCGCGCGTGAGAAAATGGAATTCCCGGCAGCAATTGCAGGTAATAATCCACAATCATCGGGTGCAAGGGCTCGGAGGTAATGTAAATTAAGCGCGTGCGCGGATTTCGCAGGCGAATTAATGAAAATAAATGCCGCTCTTCGTAGTGGTAAGCCCCCTCAACTTTCTGCATTTCTTGCTGATCTAAGCTGAGAGAAGGAATGATAATAATGTCACAATCTCCGCTGTCGAATTCTTCGATAGCTCGCCAACGTTCGCGTAATTCTGTCTGAAGATCGCGAAACTTCTGCGCGGATTCGGAAGATGATTTATTTAACTCTTGCATTGTGTTTAATCCTAAGTATTCAAATAATTATTGCTGATCCTGTCGGGTGTGTCAGCCCCAATACTTGAGACAACTGACACAGTTTTTTTGTCTGACGCACTTTACCGGGAATATTGACAAAAATGCCCAAATAGTGATTTAAGGTGCGTCAGTCGAAATATTTGAGGCAACTCAAACAGTTTTTTCTGACCCCCCAAAAACCGATACCGTCCCACCTACTCCTGTCGTGAATCTCCAAAAATTTTAGACCAAAGTTTAATCTCCCAGATTCATCTGTGGAATAAATCTAAAATCTAAAATCTAAAATCTAAAATCCACTGACGAACCCTACCGGGGACGATCGTTCATTTCGGTCCATCTGCTCTAAGAAGCTCGCCGCGCTCGAAAAAGTCTGGCATATTCCAATATCGGCTCTAAGCGGCGTTGATTTTGCTTAAGTGCCGATCGCAATTTTTCCGAAGGGCGGAACACCAGGGGAGCCGAATATTTGTTCAGCATCTCGATTTCTGGCGACTGGCTCATCAGCATCAGCCGCACGTCTTTGTCGAGCAAATAACTCAGAGACAGCAAATCTCCCATGTTCGTAAAATCGTTGCCGCGATCGCTAATTACAATTGTATCTTTAATCGACCGATTAGCTATCGCCTCTTTGTTAATAATTTTCGCAACTTCAGCATTAAAATAGCTCAAGTCTTTGCTCCACCAAGTATCAGAAAAAGCGCTAACTGTACAGGAGGCTACACTTGCTGTAAATACCAAGGCTAAAATGACTTGCGAAAACCGCTGCTGAGTTTTCACGTTACTGGCGAGCAAGTAAGCAACTGCTAGCTGCACTCCCGGAAAACAGGAAATTAGATAACGGCTGACGGCGGAACGTTTGCCGCCTAGGATGAGATCCGGTAATGCCAGTATCAAAAAAGGTACAAAAATTGATGTTAAAATAAACAGCCAAGTTGAAGTGCTAACCCTGCGGCAAATTTTGTAAAGGGCTGCCGCGATTAACAACAAAAATGGCAATCTCAGCAGATAAGTCCAAATATTATCAAACCCGAAGTCGAAGTCAAAAAATAAAGCTGTAAAGCTGAGTGTCCACAATTTGACAAGATACAGCCAACCCGGAGATACTCGCGTCCAATCTGTCGTAGCTGATGCTCGTCCCAGGTTGGTTGCCAGCACGTAAATCCAGGGGATATACAATATTAAAGCTGCTGTTACTGCTAAGAAAAATTGGGAATTAGTGACGTGACCTGGCAATTTTGTTTTTTTGACAAACAACCAGTAAGAAATTATAAAAACTCCGTGCCCAATGAGTGTTAAACTGAAGAAAGGGTGAGTATAGAAACCAAGGGCGATCGCCAGCGAGTAAAATACCCAATTTTTCCAACCCCGCAACCGCACTGCTCTCAGCAGCAGCCAACTGCTGCCAATAACTGTGGCTGTCAGCAAACTGTACTGCCTTGCTGTCTGAGCAAACAATATGTCAAAGGGAGATAAAGCCAAAAGTGCTGTTGCTAATAACGCAGCAAAATTCGAGGCAAAAAGTTCCTGAGCTAAAGCGTACATCAAAGGCAGCGACAGCAAACTCAATAGTGCTGGCAAAGTGCGGGATGCTGTTAGAGAACTGCCAAATTGCTGCATCCACCAACGAGCCATGAGAAAGTATAAAGGCGGATGCTGCGGGTCTTCTAGTGCTAAAGAACGAATTGTGTCTGCTTCTGTACTTCCCGGTTTAATCCGCTGATATTTTTGCAATTCTGGTGCGGGGAAAATCCGGTTTTGGAATAGTTCGTCGTCGATTTCTTGGCGGGTGAAACCAGCGGCGCGGATTGATGTGTAAGCTTCGTCGTGCCAGTACAGTTTGCGATCGATCTCAAAAAACCGAAATCCGATACCTAGTAAAATGCCGATCGCCAATAAGTTCATCAGCCAGCGGGAATTTTTGGTATTAACAGATGTGTCTTGATGTGTTGTAGATCCCATGCTTGTCCTAATTGTGGCGATTCCCTCCGGGATAGCTACGCTTCACGGAATTTGGAACTGTAGACCATCTTAAACCTCACTCCGAGAGCGATCGATACCAACTACATCCCCCAACAGACAATAATTCTACCCTCTGCCGGATGCCGAATACCTTCTAGATTAGAGCCTTCTGAAAGCTGGCTCAGGCTGAACCACCCCCAAAATCAAGAATCTTAAACCAAATCCCCGCAGAACCTCCAGACCCTAAAAATAACTGCTAACATACGTGTTGTACAGTTAATCAACAAGCTCCGCAAGGGGTCTACCCGCGTACCGCAAATGGCAAAAAGAGATACGTCTATAAAAACTTCCACTGAAAACTCAGAAAAGCAAAAAGCTCTAACTTCCGTACTCTCCCAAATCGAGCGCAGCTTTGGCAAAGGGGCGATCGTCCGATTGGGAGACTCCACTCGCATGAGGGTAGAAACCATTTCCACCGGAGCCCTGACACTGGACATTGCTTTGGGCGGCGGTTTGCCAAAAGGCCGAGTCATTGAAATTTACGGGCCCGAAAGTTCCGGTAAAACCACTCTAGCCCTCCACGCGATCGCCGAAGTCCAAAAATCCGGCGGTATCGCAGCCTTCGTCGATGCCGAACACGCCCTCGATCCCACCTACGCCTCAGCTTTAGGCGTCGATATTGAAAATCTATTAGTTTCCCAGCCGGATACCGGTGAAATGGGTCTAGAAATTGTCGATCAACTCGTGCGTTCCGTCGCCGTCGATATCGTAGTAATTGACTCCGTAGCCGCCCTCGTCCCACGCGCCGAAATCGAAGGCGACATGGGCGACTCCCACATGGGTTTGCAAGCGCGCTTGATGAGCCAAGCTTTGCGGAAAATCACTGGTAATATCGGCAAATCTGGCTGTACCGTCATTTTCCTCAACCAATTGCGGCAGAAAATCGGCGTAACTTACGGCAACCCCGAAACCACAACTGGCGGTAACGCGCTCAAATTCTACGCCAGCGTGCGACTCGACATCCGCCGGATTCAAACCTTGAAAAAAGGCACAGAAGAGTACGGCAACCGCACGAAAGTTAAAGTTGCTAAAAATAAAGTTGCTCCGCCTTTCCGCATTGCCGAATTTGACATTGTATTTGGCAAAGGCATTTCTACCTTAGGCTGTCTTACTGACTTGGCAGACGAAATGGGAGTAATTATCAAAAAAGGTTCTTGGTATAGCTATAACGGCGAAAACATAGCTCAAGGACGAGACAAAGTGATCCAACACATGGAGAAAAATGCCGACTTCAAAAATGAAATTGAGGAGCTAGTTAAAAAGAAACTTGAGACTGGTGCTGTGGTTTCTGCTAATTCTGTTGCCCCTGTTGACAATGAGGATGAGGATGCAGAAGATCTAGACAATGTAGAAGATCTAAACAATGTAGAAGATGTAGAGGATTTGGAAGAAATCTAAATCTTTTAGTTAATAAATCCGATAGCTGTTAGAGCGCCGACTTTTTAAAGAAGTCGGCGCTCTGTTTATTCTGTTTTTTTTAGATGTATGGGTAAAGCATTTGAGAGAATACAAATAACCCCGACTTCATCGAAGAAGTCGGGGTTCTAAAATAAGAGTATTTCACCACGTTGTTTAATGTTGAGGAGTTTGGTGAAAGGAAATCTCTAAAACTTCTATCTGCTGGTTGAGAGTAGCAGAGCGCTTCTGAGCATATTTGTCGTGCAGAAAAATAGTTAAGCCCACACCCACTGGCAAT
Source organism: Microcoleus sp. K5-D4 (assembly GCF_036704575.1). Lineage (NCBI taxonomy): Bacteria > Bacillati > Cyanobacteriota > Cyanophyceae > Oscillatoriales > Microcoleaceae > Microcoleus > Microcoleus sp. K5-D4. The sequence goes on along the minus strand of NZ_JAUBSD010000066.1, from coordinate 27,269 downwards.
ACAAAATAGATAAATCCCAGCAACATCTGAGCAATTTCTTCTTGCGCTGCTGCATCGAATTGAGGCGCAGCAGTAGGTTGACTTGTCGTGCTGTTGACTGTCTGCTGATTGGATTGCTCGATCGCCTGTGCTTTTACTTGCGGTTGAGCTTCCTGGGCGATCGCCCCAGAAGCAGTTCCCAAGCATCCAGCCACTGCTACACATACTGTCAGAAAACTAAAAAGTCTTGATTTAACCTTAAATCCGTTGTTCATGGCACTGATAGAGTGGCGATCGCCTTGCTGGGTTTCTCTTTCGGTTAAACGTACAAGCATTTTTACTTACCTGTTATTAAAATAAATTTAATTTCTGTATTCAAATATACATTTTTTTGAGTTTTAACGCAATAAGTATTTATTACTAAATTTCGACTTAAATGCAATAGCCGCATCAATTCGATGCGCTAACTGGCGTTTTGAGGATAAACAGTAACTTTGTATACAATTTTTCCTCTGGACATCCACTTGAATTGGAACGCAACGGATAAAAGCGCGAAAGTAAATAAACCGTTACCCCAAACAGTTAGAAAGTCAACTCGAAATTAATAATCTGTATTATTTATTAGGACAAGTTGTTATATATGCTTCAAGGGCTTTTATCGTTCAGAGGACCTTTTCGGATTCTGAACCTGAGTTGGTTTGCTTTTTTCTTAACTTTCGTAGTGTGGTTCAACTACGCACCATTCAGCACAACGGTGCAGCACGATTTGGGATTGACAGTTGGGCAAGCCAGAATCATCAGTTTATGTAACTTAGCTTTCGCAATTCCTGCACGTATTATTATCGGGATGTTGCTCGATCGCTTCGGGCCTCGCATCACCTTCTCTTCACTCCTGGTGTATGCAGCATTTCCGACTCTGGCATTCGCCTTTGCCCAAAACTTCAATCAGTTGGTTTTGAGCCGTTTGGCAATGGGAATTGTCGGCGCTGGATTCGTAGTTGGCATTCGCTTAGTTGCCGAATGGTTCCCCCCAAAAGATATCGGCTTCGCTCAAGGTATCTATGGAGGCTGGGGCAACTTTGGCTCTTTTGCCGCAGAAGCAGCGTTACCCGCGATCGCGGCAGGAACAGCTTTTCTCTCAGTCGGACACACAAATTGGCGGCTGGCGATCGCCCTTACTGGAATTGCCACAGCAGTTTTCGGAGTCATTTTTTACTGCAACGTTCAAGACACTCCTCCCGGCAAAGTCTATCAGCGCCCCGCCCGCAACGGCGCAATGGAAGTCACCAGCGCCAAAAGCTTTTGGGCACTGTCGATGACCAATATTCCTCTATTTGGTGCCTTAGCTTTGATTGTGTGGCGCTTGCAGAAAGCAAATTTTCTGACGGCAAATGTGATGTACGCTGTTTGGATTAGTTTGACAGCACTCTATTTAATTCAGGCTTACAAAGCCTGGGAAGTTAACCGAGAAGTTGTCACCGGTCAAAAACATTACCCACCTCAAGAACGCTATCAAATCAGTCAAGTATTCGTATTAGAATTAGCTTATGCAGTCAGCTTTGGTTCAGAGCTCGCTGTGGTTTCCATGTTACCGGAATTTTTTGAACACACCTTCAATCTAAATCATGCGATCGCCGGGCCTCTAGCTGCTAGCTATCCGCTGATGAACTTGGTCAGCCGTCCAGCCGGAGGCTTAATTTCTGATAAAATCGGCAGCCGCAAGTGGACGCTGACAGTCATGACGGGCGGAGTGGGATTGGGGTATTTAATAATGAGCCAAATTAGCGCCAACTGGCATTTAGCAATTGTGATTATCATGACCATGTTATGTGCCTTCTTTGTCTTCGCCGCAGCAGGCGCAACTTTTGGCATCGCCCCCTTAATTAAACCAGAAGCAACTGGTCAAATTGCCGGCAACATCGGTGCTTACGGCAGTGTCGGCTCTGTAATTTATGCGACCATTTATAGCTTTCTGCCCCAAACAGTGGCAGGCAACCGCAGCTTCTTTGAGCTACTCGGAATTGCGGCTGTAATTGTGTGCTTCCTTTGTGTTTTTATCCTGAAGGAACCAAAGGTTATTGAAAGCCAAGATTTGGCAGAAGAAGCTTTGCTGCTGGGCCACTAAATGGCAAATTAGGTTTTAAGTAGAACAAGTTAAAAAAACAGAACACCCAGAAGCATGACTTCTTTATTTAAGAAGTCATGCTTTGAGATGAGCAGCAGTTTATTTATCACTTTTGTCACTTACTGTGGCATAGAAACTGGCTGAACGTATTGAGAATTAGCCCGCACATAACAGCCTTTTGTTGTCAGCAGCCAGGGTTGATTATTCTCAATTTTAATTGCATTTGTTCCCCTGAGTTCAGCAGCAATTGGATCTTGATTCGCGCGGTAAACTTGTTTGATTGCTCCATTGGGAGTCTGGCGACAGTTGAGTTCTCCATCCCGCGAGGTGACTCGCCAAGACGGCCAAGTTCCTAAGCCAGAAGTTTGGCCCAGCCAAGTATTAGCATTGCTAGAAGTATAGTCGCCGCTAGCATTAGGACGCGGTAAAGATTCGACTAAATTTACTTTAAATGTCTGGCCAATAGAAGGACAATTTTCTCCTCCTTTCACCTTCCAAGTAACTTCGGCTCCCAATTGGCTGCTCCTTCCAACTTGACGCCTAACAATGGTAATATCCCCAGAACAAACAATTTTTTGGCCAGGGCCGCTCGCACTGTCTTTGAAAGTCCCATTGTAATAGTAAGAGCCTGCTGCTCCTTCATAACGGGTAATTTGAATATTGCCCAAAAATTCCCGATTGCCTACTTTGGTAATGTAAAAACCGCTGCGATTGTTCCCTTTTTCTGACAGGTTTAAAGTAGTTTTACCGTTAGGATTAACATAAGTCGTAGCGCTAGCAGCAGCGCACCAAATCAATGACACAACTCCTGTGGATAACAAAATAGAAAGTTTTTTCACAGCAACACCTTGTATGATATGAATCTCTACTTTATTTGTAGCTGTTGGTGAAGATATTTGACAAGTCGCTCAAATGAGTGTGACTCATTTGAGCTACATTCTAACGACATACGGGCAACCCCCCATGATTGCCACGACAAATTCGGCAACCACGGGGGATTGGCACTACTGCGTAATTCCGAAACATCAACTCTGCATAACTTCACCTTACTTCAGCTCCCTTCAACTCTCTTCACTTGTATGCACCTGCATCACGAGGTCTGCAAGCTTCAACTTCTGACTCATTGCAGGTTCCAATAATTAGCAGCAGAATAAATTTATATACGTAAGTAAGGGGGTTCCAATCACCGCTAAATACTGTGGATTTTACTGGTACTTCCCGGTGAGTCAAGTTGGGATTCCAAACACTAGGGCGATTTTTACAGGTAGCAGATTTCAAATCTAAGAATGCTTGTAAAGAAATGTAAAAGCTCCTGACAGCCGATTGCTTTGACAGAAAATACGATTTCTAAGTTCAGCCCGTAAAAAAATCGTATTGATTCAGCGCAAAAATGAACTTGACCAACATAAATTAATTTGCTCGAAACTTAAATCATTGTTGAAGGGAGAATAAATTATGGCTGACGGTCAATTAGGAGTTATATTAAAGATGGCTCAAACAATTAATCCTCAAATTGAGAGCGATCGACATTTTGAAATAGACTTGGCAAAATTGCGCCAACTGCCAGCAGGAACATTAGGGTGCGAAGTGGCGCGATTTCTAGACGAACAAGGCTTTGAGCCGATCGCATCGGGAGACTGGATTCAGCGAAACCACGACGTTTGGCACGTTCTGACCGGTCTTTCAGCTTCAACAGAAGATGAATTGGTACTTCAAGCGTTTACTCGCGCTCAAGTATTTCGTCCTTCTTGTGCGATTTTAGTGTTAGTTGGACTGATCAGCGGCAAATGCGCGATCGGACAAATTATCAAAGGCTTAAAACACGGAAAATTAGCTACTCGGCTAATTAATTGGGACGTTGCATCTGATTGGGAAACTCCTTTATCTGAAGTTCGAGAAAAACTCGGAATTCTACCCTTAATTGATTAGATTTTAACTCGTTACCTCACTGCAAAAGTATGCAAAGCAAAAGTTACAAACCGGAAATTAGCCTGAGTCCACGGGAAAGAGCGATCGCACAATTAGTAGCCCAAGGGCTGCCCAACAAATGTATTGCCAAAAATTTAAACATCAGTCACTGGACGGTTGCTACTTACGTGAGGCGGATTTTTATCAAACTCGGTGTGTGTTCCAGAACTGCGATGATTGCACTGCTGATCCAAGAAAATTTGCTCTGGGACTAATAAATAAGTAGGGTGCGTCAGCTAGCTTGAATTCTCTGGTAATCCAGAAACTCTAGGCACGACGCACCCTAAAAAAAACCTATCCCTAGACAGATGAAAACCCGGTTTAGCTGTAAAACCGGGTTTTCATTTGCAATGTTTAAAACATTCTATGCCACAGCCACAGAACGAGAAGAATTTCTTAGAAAACTCAGCAATTCTCGATTCACCGTTTGCGGCGCTTCCTGCTGAATCCAGTGACCGCAGTGAGGAACTAATTTCAACTTAAACGGAGCAGTAATTAATCTGTCTAAACCTTCTACAAGTTTGTGGCTCAAAAACGCATCTTCTTCTCCCCAAAGCACCAAAGTAGGCACTGTCACAGGTTCTAATTTCTGCCCCAAATTCCAAAGCCTCTGCGGATGAAACATCTGCCGGTAATAATTGATAGCTGCGGCTAATACTCCCGGCTTTTCTAAAGCAGTCTGATAAATCTTAGTTTCCTCAGCGCTAAAAGATCCTTTGCGAACAGCTTGTCCTTGAAAAACATTGTGTACAAAATCTTTCAAGTTTTGCCGGATCAACCATTCGGGAATGCCGGGAACCTGAAACGCCAAAACGTACCAACTGCGGCGGATTTGATCTAAATTGCTCGCCATTTCCTGCACGAATCGCTGCGGGTGCGGAGCGTTTAAAATTGCCAAGCGGTTGAGTTGTTCGGGGAATTTTTGAGCTAAGTGCCACGCAATCGCTCCTCCCCAATCATGACCTACAACGTGAGCTTTTGTATAACCGAGGCTCGCAATCAAACCGCGAATATCCGCGCTCAGGGTATCTAAATCATAGCCGCTTTCCGGCTTGTCGGAATCGTTGTAGCCCCGCAAATCCGGCACCACAACCTTGAAATGACGCGCTAAAGCAGGGATTTGATGACGCCAAGAGTACCAAAACTCTGGAAACCCATGCAGGAGGAGAACGAGCTCGCCTTCTCCTTGAGAAACGCAGTGCAGGCGGATGTTATTGGTTTCGACAAAGATGTGTTGCTGTTCGGAATCGAAAGAATTCATAGTTGGAAAGTTAGACTTATTTTCGGGAAGTACACAACCCGCCGACTGGTAGCAGGCTGAAACGGCCCAATGCTGTTAATTTTTCTACTTTTATTGTAGCTGCTTTTCGATCCCCGCCGCTGCAATCTAATTAAACTTAAAACTTGTAGGGTTTTGGGGTGTCCTGTGTTTTAGGTGTAACTACTGAGTTCAAGTTTATCACCTTAAATGTATTGTTTTAACAGCGGCGCAGGCGATTCAATAATAGCACAATTTCGTCCGTTGCCGATCGCATTTTTGCAGTCGATAGGTCAGATTGATTGACGATAATGCTAAACACCAGCGGCTCGTAATTCGGAACTTCGATATATCCCGACAGCGCCGAAACTCCGCTCATAGTTCCTGTTTTTGCTTGCAAAATTACGCGATTTGGTGTATTATTAAAGCGATTTTTCAAAGTGCCGCTCTCCCCAGCGATCGACAGTGACTGGCGGTAAATCGATGCAGCAGGTGAATTGGCCATAAATCTCAAAGTTTCCACCAAGGCTTCTGGAGTAATTAAATTGTGCCGAGACAAGCCGGAACCGTCGGCTAATATGTAGCTGTTTGGATTTACTCCTAATTGAGTTAAAACTGCCTTTAGCTCTTTCAAACCGCTTTCACCTGTATCCTCTTGTGGCACAGGCATCTTGCCTGTAACTTTTCCCAGCAATCTCAATAAAACTTCTGCATAAAGATTGTTACTTTCGCGATTAGTTTCTCTCACCAATTCCGCCAGCGGCGGCGATTCAACGGTCGCTAATTCTTGATTTAAATTGCGAGAAGCCGATGCAACTAAAGCCTGTTTAACAGGAATTCCCTCTGCTGCCAGGGCTTGTTGAAAATACTGCAAAAAATTATTAGCGGGGTTGACAACTGCCACATAAGCTGATTCAGGTTCCCCACCAACTTTCAACTGTCCGCTCACTCGAATTATAGGTCGATCGAACTCCCGGCCAACTTCAATAAACTCAGATTCGTTTTGGGCGACGGTAAGAGTATTGTTCTGAAGTTGCCACTGATTTGCCAGCTTTGCTTCGGCAAAAGTAACTTTCAGAGGTTGCCCCAGAGCCTGTGGCGACAAGAGAAGGTCGATCGCGTTTTGATTGAAAATTAAACTGTTAATCGGGGCTCCGTAGCCTGCTTGCGCGTCTTCCCATTCCCAATTCGGATTGACTGCACTGCCTTGAAAATAGCTGTCATCGCCAATCAACTGGTTAACTTGACTGATTCCCCGCTGCTTCAACTGCTGCGCCAAGGATTTCAACTGAGGCTCAGCAATGCTGGGATCTCCCCTGCCGGCAACGTACAAACTTCCATTTTCGCCGCTGTAAACCGATGTCTTAATCCGAAAATCTGCACCGAGTTTCTGCAAAGCAGCGGCTGTGGTTAGCAGCTTGGCATTTGATGCTGGAATAAAATATTTTTGGGCGTCGCGGCTGTAGAGAGTAGTAGTAGAAGATAGAGGTTGAATCAAAATGCCCCAGCGCGATCGACTAAATTCGGGACGATTGGCGATCGCATCTACTTGCGCCCCCAATTCCCCAGGACAAATATCCCCAGAAACCGCCGACGTTTGAGCAGCAACCGCCAACGGACGCCCCAGAATTAGGACTAACAAACTCAGCGCAATTCCTTGGATTTTCAAAGTGCCAGTTCCTTAACAATAACTATTAAAATTAGATGCGCCCGATCTTGGAAGTTTCACCGAATCAAGTCAATCTTAATAAGAATAACGCGCATGAATTCTCGGATTGAACAGCGCCTCTACAGGTTTCCCCTCTTTGAGGTGATCTTCCACAATTAACGGTACATCACTCGGTTTAACTCGACAATACCAAATTTCGTCTGGGGTAACTCGTACAGTCGGGCCAGTGGTGCACTGTCCCTGACAACTACAGGCCTCCACTTTCACCCCGGCAACTTGTTGAGCTTCAAAAGCAGCTAGCACTGCTGCTGAACCATTTTTCAGGCAAGATTGATACTGGCAAACCAATACACAGCGCGCTTCTGGTTGGGAGTCTGGTTCTCGGGCTGGAGATTCTGGCATTGGTAAGGATTTATCCGCTCTTTAAGATATCTTAACAATCTTCTCAAGCCGATCGCTCGCCGGAGGGAGGCAAACGGCAGAATTTTATAGTGCGATCGAAAAAAACAGCAAAATTCTGGCATTCAAACTTTTTCCTTCTTTACTACCTTCAAACCAATCCTTTCAGCAGAGCTGCCTTTCTTCAGTCTGTGTCACGCTTTCCCTATATGATCGATTTAGAGCAACAACTCAATCAACCGCTAATCATGCCAAAAACAGTAGCCGATGTAATGAGCCGCGAGCCGATTTTGGCGCGACCCGAAATGCCCTTGAACGAAGCGATTAAAATTTTAGCTGATCGACGCATTAGCGGTCTTCCCGTCGTAGATGAGAATGACTTGTTGGTAGGAGTCATCTCCGAAACCGACTTGATGTGGCGGGAAAGCGGCGTAACTCCGCCCGCTTATATCATGGTGCTCGATAGCGTGATTTATTTGGAAAATCCCTCTCGTTACGAGCGAGAACTCCACAAGGCTTTAGGGCAAACAGTAGGAGAAGCGATGAGTACAGAGCCAGTTACCATCGGGCCGGACAAATCTATCCAAGAAGCTGCCAAACTGATGCACGATCGCAGCATCCATCGATTGCCGGTGGTCGATTCGGCGGGCAAAGTAATCGGCATCCTCACTAGGGGAGATATTATTCGCTCGATGGCTGCCGAATCTTAAATTAACTGTTGCAGTTCCAGGACTGTATCAGAAAATGAGTCGATCGCTCTTTCAATCTCGCCAACTTTTGGCAATTACCAATTACCGAGATTGACGACAAGGAAGTCAGGAATACACGCAGAGCTATTTTTTTTCTTCCTTCTTCCCTCTTCCTTCTTCCCTCTTTCCCTCTTCCTTCTATCCTTTACATCCGTTACATCCGTTACAGAATCCGTTGCCGAACTTCCTTCTTCCCAATTACCAATTATCAAATTTAAAATCGAATGAGCATTACCCCTGAGTCTGTCGAACAATTGCTGAATTCCGAGGATTTTGGCGAAAGACTGCGAGCAGTCAACCAACTGCGGCAACTAGAACCAGCGATTGCCTATAAACTGATTCAAATTGCGATCGGCGATAATAACGTCCGGGTTCGCTACGCAGCAGTCAGCCAATTATCAACCCTCGGCACGCAGAATCTGCCGAACGCTTTAGAGGTACTGCGAAACAGCCTGAACAACGACCCCGAACCCGACGTGCAAGCAGCAGCAGCCGATGCTTTGGGCGCATTGAAATTAACCGATGCTTTAGAAGATTTGCAGCAAGTTTATAGCAGTACCTCTGAATGGCTGGTGCAACTGAGCATCGTCGCGGCTTTGGGAGAAATGGGAGATCCGAAAGCCTTTCCGATGTTAGAAAATGCCCTGAATTCTGAAAACGAATTGATCCAAACCATTGCCATCAGTGCATTAGGTGAATTAGGAGATAAACGCGCGCTGCCGCTGTTACTTCCCTACACTTCCAATGAAGATTGGCAGATCCGTTACAGAGTAGCCCAAGCTCTTGGGCGGTTGGGCGGTACAGAAGCAGAGGTGGCTTTGGAAATTCTCGCAAAAGATGAGGTTGAACAAGTTGCTCAGGAGGCTAAAGCCGGACAAGAAAATATTTTGAAATCTTGAGATTGCTTCGGCGATCGCAAACAACCCTGCGCGGTTGTGAATTTTGAATTAATTTAGAATTTTTTGTGCGGGTTCTAGTAACAACTCTGTTCGCGATCGCACACAGAATTCAGAAACCCGGTTTCTTTCTATATTTCTTGTTCCTCTCTGCAAAACTTGTAGAAACCGGGTTTCTAGCCAGCCAACGGGCTGGTTGGGTAGCGCAAACCTTACTAATCAGGAAAAATCTCAAATCTTAAATCTCAAATTTAAAATTGTATTGATGCGACGGGCGATCGCAAATTCCTTTGAAACTCTCCTTAAATTACAGCGTACTCTTTGCTTTCCCAACCAGAGCCAGTATCTTGACATCCGCACTTTGACAACAGCTATAATCAAAATAAATACAGCAGCGGCAGGGATTAACAAAATTATTGAATTGTACCTAGCCAGCTAGCGATCGGGGAAACTATCGTTAAGACGGTAAGCCATCTACCAGAAAAACCAAGTCTTAAAACTGTTGATCATCCCCATGCTTGAACAACTACCAAATTCCGCTTCTGAGTCTTTGAACATTTTAACAGGAGAGCCACCCGCCTCTCAAGTAGCACCAAGCCCAACCAATCAAAACTTTATTAATAGAGTTTTAGAACTTACCAACACCGAACGCAGCAAATTAGGTTTGTCCCCGCTAACCTTAAATACTCAGTTACTAAATGCGGCGGAAAATCACAGCCAAAACATGGCACTGCAAGACTTCTTTTCGCATACCGGAAAAGATGGTTCGTCATTAGGAAGTAGGATTTCTGCAACGGGCTATCAATTCTCAGCGGCCGCAGAAAACATTGCTGCGGGTTCTTCTACACCCGAACAAGTTGTATCATCTTGGATGAACAGCAGCGGCCACCGGGCTAACATTCTTAACCCGAATCTCAAAGAAATTGGCATCGGTTACTATTTCTTAGCCGACGATACGGGCACAGAAAATTGGAATCACTATTGGACGCAAGTTTTTGCGACTTCTCTTGACGGTAGTGTCAATCCCGCACCGACACCGACACCGACACCCACACCAACTCCCACACCAACTCCCAACACATCGGTATCGATTACTTCGCCAATACCCAACGCTATAGGGGACGGCAGCCCGACACAAGCACCCAAAAATACAGCCAGCGACGGCAATTATTTCCTATCAGATAGTGCCGATACTCAAATACCGACAAATGCTGCGGGATTGCCAATTTTTGCCCTTTCCGGGAAAGACAATATCACCGGGGGAGAAGGTGTTGATAGCATTAATGGAATGCAAGGTGCGGATACAATTAATGGCGCAGGCGGCAATGACAGCTTATCGGGCGGCAAAGAGTCGGATTCAATTGAGGGCGGTGTTGGCAATGATTTTATCAGCGGCAATAACGATAACGATCGACTAATCGGATCTGACGGTAACAATACTATTCGCGGCGGCAAAGAAGATGATGTCTTGGTTGGCGGTAACAGCGACGATGTGTTGGCGGGCGATCGCGGGCAAGATATGCTGACCGGCGGCGGCGGAAATGATACGTTTATCCTAGCAGGAGGTTTGTCTGCTGCGGCTACTTTAATTAGTGCGGATGTAATTGTCGATTTTGGGGCTGGGGATAAAATTGGTTTGACGGACGGTATTGGGTTTGCAAACTTGACTTTTGAAGCTGTGAGTTTGCAGTTGGATGGAGGGGCAAGTGTCGCTTCTACGGCGATTAAGTCGGGGAACAATTATTTGGGCATCGTGCAAGGTGTAAGTGAAAGTCAGCTTACATCTTCTGTTTTTGTCAACGCCTAAAAAACAGCATACCCAGATTCCCGACTTCTTGGAGAAGTCAGGAATCTAAAAACGAGAGCGCTTTACGTTTAACTTTGAGAGAATAATCGGGGTGGCTGTTTTGAGAGATTGGTTTTTATACAGTCGTGGACGGAAAAACACGGCGCTACGATCGCCTTCAACTCAACCACAGGCATGGGTACTGAGTTTACGATCGCATTACCGGTGAAAGCCAACTTAATCCCGTCAAGTCAGAGCTTTTTGCAAGCTTCCGTCATACCCTTTGGGTTGACGGCGAGTTCTTGACTGGTTCAGCTTAAAAGTGGGTGGCAAGAGCGATAGATGCTGCATCAGACTGAAGCGAGTCCTTTAGCAGTTTGGTGATTGTATCAGCGTTAGCAGGGCGACTGAAGTAAAACCCTTGACCTTCATCGCAGCCTCGCGCTTGCAGGTAGTCACGCTGCTCCTTGGTTTCAATGCCTTCTGCGGTGATGGTTAACCGCAGACTTTTTGCCAGAGCAATGATGGCATCAGTAATGGTGGCGCTGTCCGGGTTAGACAGTATATCGTTGACAAAGGATCGATCGATCTTGAGCATATTAACCGGAAACCGTTGCAGGTAGTTGAGGGAAGAATAACCTGTGCCAAAGTCGTCTAGGGCGAGGGACACGCCAAGTTCTCGCAGTTGCGTTAAGGTTTTGACCGATCGCTCAATGTCAGTCATCAATGCACTTTCAGTCACTTCCAGTTCTAAATACGCCGCTTCTAGTTCGGTTTCTGCCAAAATTTGGCGAACCATCTCAACCAGATTCGCCTGCTCAAATTGTCGAGCCGACAGATTCACCGAAATCCGCAGGGCTGGCAGCCCTGCCAGTTGCCAGCGACGGTTTTGAGCGCAAGCCGTTCGCAAGATCCATTCACCAATGGGGACGATCTCGCCATTGGCTTCGGCGATCGGAATAAATTTTGCCGGAGAGACCAAACCTTCTGTAGAATGCTGCCAGCGAACCAGCGCCTCCGTTGCTGTCACCCGTCCGCCGTGCAAGTCGATCAGCGGTTGATAGTAAACCAGTAGTTCGTTACGATCCAGCGCTCCGCGCAGGCTATTTTCTAGGGCCAGTCGCTCCTGTAACTGAACGTTCATTTCGGGTGAATAAAACTGATAGTGACTCCGCCCTTGCTGCTTTGCCTGATGAAGTGCGAAGTGAGCTTGCTGAAGAAGTTGCTCTGGAGAATTGGTATTTTCTAAATGGTTCAATGTAATGCCAAGACTGGCGGTGAGGTGGATCGGTTGACCCTCTACAGAGAAAGGTTTTGCTAGCGTACTCAGTAGCAGTTGGGATAGCTTGACCACACTCTCCAGCGAGTGGAATTCGCTGCGAGCGATCGCAAATTCACCGTCGCTCAAACGCGCCAAGACATCTGACCCATCCATGCACTGTACCACCCGTTGGGAAACGGCTCTAATTAGTAAGTCGCATATCCCAGGCTCCAACGCATGGCGCATCCCTGTGAAATCGTCGATACCCAATACCAGCACTGCGACCAAGGGTGAGTGATTTTGAGATCGGGTTTGATTCAGGCGATCGCAGAATAAGTCACGATTTGGCAATCCAGTCAGTTCATCGTAGTGGGTAATGTAATGAATCAATTCATCTAGTTTGTAAAGCGTTTGTGAGGAATTTGCCATCAGCGTACCGACTTCATCAGTAAACTCTGTGGGTAAGTTCGGCAATGTTCTTGTATCGAGGTAGTTTTGTAGAGCCTCCGAGGTTAAGATTACCGGAACCAGGAGGTAGCGTAGCGTAGAAAGCGTTGCTGCCGTACCTGCTAATGTCGCCAGCAGAGCAATCAGCAGAACCCGGACTGATGTCTCTACAGAGTAAGCGTTTGAGGTAAGAAACCAGACCATTAAGGTTAGCAAAGGAACGTGCGTGCCTAAAAATGCAACCACCATAATTTTGGCAGTGTAGCTTTTTTTCAGCCAGGGGAGATGCGCCAAGGATGAGTATAGGTTAAGGTTAGGCTTTGGTTGCATATGACTCGGTTTGAGAATTTAAAGTGGGTAGAGTATCCAGCAGTCTCGTACTAGGTGCGTTCGCTTCAGAAACGGCTTTTTTAACTAAGGAGCGATCGCCTTAGATTTGACCGATATTTTACAAATCGCTCGACAATACCAGACCGCGATCGCTTGTGTGATAAAATATCCAAGCGATCGCCAAATAACAAATATATATACTGACCCTAATCGCATTTCTAAAAAACGTCAATGATCCACGTCAAAAATCACCGAAATTGACTTTTTTGAAAGCTACAAATTCGCTCTACCTTCAGCTTTGAGTCCGCTACTGATAACTAATAACTAATGACTAATAACTAAATTACTAAAAGGGTAACTATGAAAAAAGTAGCGGTGTTTGGCAACGCTGGAGGTGGTAAATCAACTCTCAGCAAGAGATTATCGGAAATCACTGGTTTGCCACTTTACCCCTTGGATAAAATTCAATATCAATCTGGGGGCGCTGAGGTTCCCAATGAAGAATATAAGCAGACCCATGAGAAAATTTTGGCGACTGACCGATGGATTATTGACGGGTTTGGTTGCATGGAAACCCTATGGCTTCGACTCAACGAGGCAGATACTCTGGTTTTTGTCGATCTGCCCCTATACGTGCATTTCTGGTGGGTGACTAAACGGCTGATTACAGGTAAGTTTATACCGCCAGAAGGCTGGCCCCAAAAGAGTCCTATCTTGAAGAGTTCAATTAATAGTTACCGTGTTCTTTGGTTGTGTCACAAGTATTTGACTCCCAGATATCGCGAGTATGTCGATCGCGCTCAAAATACCAAAAGTGTTTATCACATCAGGTCCACTGAAGAGATTTCACAATTTTTTGAATCGATGGTGCAAAAGACTAATCACTAATGACTTGGGAATAGGGAATGGGGAATGGGGCATGGGGCACGATCGGCGAAAGGCATTGTGCTAACAAATCACCTCTCACTAATCACTAATGACTGATGACTACTGACTAATTGATGCTACAGCCGATCGCAAATTCCCTTGAAACTCGCCCAGAATTCGATCGCACTCTTCCTTCTCCAAATTAGTCCAGTGCATCATCAAAGCTAATTTAACAGACTTGCCACTTTTTTCGAGCAAAAAACCCGCCTCCTCCCGGCTTAAATCAGTCAAATCCTGCAACATCCGCACAGCCCGATCGCGCAATTTCTTATTAGTCACCGCCACATCAACCATCCGATTGCCGTAAACCTTCCCCAGCTTCACCATTACCCCAGTCGAAATGATATTTAAAGCCATTTTTGTTACTGTACCCGCTTTCAAGCGCGTCGAACCAGCCACTACCTCCGGGCCAACCAACAACCGAATATCAACATCAGCCTCAAAATTCACTTGTTCGACGGGTACGCAGGCCATAAACACAGTTTTCGCCCCCCGCTGGCGCGCCGCCTGCAAAGCGCCCGCGACAAACGGCGTCGTACCTCCAGCCGTAATCCCGACAACCACATCTAAGTTGGTAATGTGACGGTGGGCGATCGCCTCAGCCCCATCTTCAGCCCGATCCTCCAAATCCTCCGAACTCCGCACCAAAGCCCCCGCACCCCCGGCAATTATGCCCTGTACGAGTTCTGGCGGCGTGCAGAAGGTGGGGGGACACTCGGCCGCATCCAGCACCCCCAAACGCCCGGAAGTACCCGCACCGACATAAAACAGGCGACCTCCTTGACGCAGAGACTCGGCTGCAATGTCGATCGCTTGGGCTAACTGTTCGCGGGCACGGGCGATCGCGCTTAAGGTTTGGGCGTCTTCCCGGTTGAACAAGTCCACTAATTCGATCGAACTGAGTTGGTCTAAATTCTCGCTGTTGGTATTCACCTGTTCAGTCAGCAGATGGCCCCGTTCTTCCAAATTCTTCATTTTTTCTCAGTTGTTAATTGTCAGTTGTCGGTCTTCAAGCGAAGTCAAGAGACATACAGACTCACAGGTTCAGCCTGCAAGCCTGTATCTACAAATGAAGCCCTTGATTGAGTACGCTGGAAGAGATGAAATTTATCCTTCTTCCCTCTTCCTTCTTCACATCGAGCCTCGAATCTCAATATCCATCCGTTAGCTCCGCTACAGAATCCGTTCCCGAACCTTCCTTTTACAAAAGTCCTTCGAGTCGGCGGCGAATAGAATCCAGTTCGTTTTGGGAAACCTCAGAATCCAGATCGAGATCCGGCTCCGGCTCCGGCTGCCACTGAGTTTGTGTTACATTGTTTTCTGGCGGAATCTCCAGCGCCCCCGCAGGTATGAGTTCCCAATCATAATCAACACTGTTGCAGAACTCCTTAATTTCCTCCTCGTCGATCGCCTCGACAGTGGGCTCGGGGAAATCCTGAGCTTCCAACATCACGCCAAAGCGGGTGGCGTCGTCTTCTGACTCAAACATCAGAACTTTATTGCGATCGCCGAGTTGAATGGTATGAATTCCCTCATTCTCGGTGCGGGCATTGAAGAGTAAGACGAACACTCGCATAAGTTTTAAAGACCTTCTTAACCACCGTTTTTTTATCTTAGAAGCGATCGGGCAACCGATTTTAAATTTTATATTTTAGATTTTAGATTGACCAGCGATCCTGCACTGGCGGGATCGAAAGGAATAGGGGCATTTGGACGACTTGGTTTGATATTTGAGATTTTAGATTGACCGCCGATCCTGCACAGCGGGGGAAACCTAGAGGATTTGGGGGAGTTGGAGGACTTGGTTTTAGGTGATCTTGCGTGTTTTGATTAAGTTCGGTAAAGGTTTCTGGAGTCTACCCTGGAGTGGGGGCGTGCCTTCGACCTTCGCTGCGCCCGATCGGCACTTCCGACCTAAATTCTGAGTCTACCAAAGGCAGAAGCCACGCTGGCGAATCACAGAAATTATACCTGTCTAAAATCGGCTGATTCCCTTAATTCCTGAATTCTCTGATTTCTGAGAAACACCCATGACTAACTCCGACGATAACAAAAATCAACTCGCACCCCGTCCCCACCGCCGCTGGTGGCGTCTGCTGCTGCTTAGCGGTACGGGATTGGGTATTCTCGCCTTGGTTGCGGCGGCGGTAGGATACCAGTGGGTGCGGGAAAAGTTAGCTCCTTTGGTGGAAACTGAAGTCAGTCAGTTGCTGAAGCGGCCCGTGCAACTCGGACGTTTGGAGGGATTTTCTCCCACAAGTTTGCGGTTTGGCAGATCGACTTTACCTGCAACTCCTACCGATCCGGATTACGCTTCTACAGAAGCAGTTAAAGTAAAGTTTTCGGTTTTGCAACTGCTGTTCACCCGCAATCTCAAATTAGAGATTACCTTAGTTAAAGCCAGCGCTTATATCGAACAGGATGCTAAAGGCCGCTGGGTTAATCTTCCAAGGGCGGAGCGGAAATCTCCGGGTTTATTTAAAACTGAAGTTGAAGCAATTCGAGCTGAAAATACCGCCGCAGTTTTGGTGCCGCGTCCCGCAGTCGGACAGACAACTTCGGCTCCTATTTCTGTCAATCTGAAAAATGGCAGTGCTCTATTTCGCGACCAAAACCAGCGCGTTCTCTACGAAGTAAACGGTCAGTTTACTAACAGCGATAATTTTATACTTAAAGCTGATTCTATGTTACCTGCAGCTCAAACTAACCTGCAGTTGCAAGGTCAAAATTTGCCTTTGCCCGACCTCGCTCGCTTGCTAAGGCTTTCTAGCATTTCTTTACAAAAAGGTCTTGCTAATGGCAATTTGACCGTGCAAGTGCGAGAAAATAAAGTGTCGGGAATTACCGGAGCGGCTAGTTTTGGAGGAGTGCAAGCGAGTATTTCTCCCTTGAAACAAATCATACAAAATAGCAGCGGTCAGTTGCGGTTTCAGGGAACTAATGTGATTGTCGATAGTCTGGCGGCTAATTACGGTCTAATTCCGCTGAGAATAGCAGGAACAGTTGCAACTGGAACTAATTTTAATTTGGAGAACTCTAGCTTCAATCTGACAACTAGCGTGCAACCAGTGGCTTTTGCAAGTGTTGTCAGTGCGGTGGAGACAGAGTTAGGGCAGAAAGTAGTATTACCCGTTGCTGTTGCGGGGGAGGTGAAGGCGGATGTCAAGCTAACTGGAACCGTCGATCAACCGGTGGTGACAGGTGCGATCGCCTCGACAAAACCCGCTACGGTCGATCGACTGCAATTAAATAATATTAGCACTAATTTCAAATTGGAACGCGGGAAAATAGCTAAAACCCCAACTCCCAATTCTCAAGCTTCTATTCCCCCGTTTTCCTCTTTAGCATTGACTTTGAGCGATATTTTGGTAGTGCCGGCGGCGGGTGGTAAAATTGGTGGCAAAGGTCAAGTTGATATTGCTTTAAAAAGTAGCAATTATCCATCTGGTTTGGTGTTTGACTTGCAAGCTGAAAACTTGCCTGCAGATAATCTCGCCCAAATTTACGCTCTCCCAATTCCTGCTACTGTTACAATTGGCAGTGTCTCCGCAAAAGCTCAAATTTTCGGTCCGTTAGACAACATTCAAGCTAGAGTTCAATGGCAAGCACCGCAAGGAACTTTTCCCGCGGCGGGCGAAATTCGAGCCGCAAGGAATTCGGCAGATTTGCAAAATACGGTTGTGAAAATTGGCGACGCTTCTGTTAACGTGGATGCTGCGCTAAAAGACCGTCAGTGGCAAGCTATCATCGAGGGCGATCGAGTTGCCCTCAACAGTTTGCAGCAAGTTCTGCCAGACCTTAATTTGCCTCCTGAACTTGCCGGTTTGTTCAGCGGAACTGCCGAAGCTGCGGGAACTCTGGACGATTTGAGTTTAAATGCGATCGCTGCGACGGGCAAAGGAACGCTGAATATTGCTGACAGTATTGTTGATGTTAATGGCGAACTAGAATCGGGCCGCTGGCAAGTTTTTGGCAACACTGAAAAAGTTGCCGTCAATCAATTGATTGATATTGGGTTGCCGTTATTAACACGGGAAACGCCAGCCAATCGGGAGAATCTAGAAGCTAAAATCCCAAATCTTAAAACGTTAAACGGACAGCTAGCAGGTAAATTTCAAGCTGCGGGAAATGTTGACGATTTGACTGCTGGCGGAATCAATTTGAGTAGCAACGGTAGGCTCTATTTTGCCGACAGCAATGTCAATTTACAAGGAGAATTGGTAGCGGGAAACTGGCAAGCAACAGCAGAAACCGATCGCACTTCCATCAGCCGCTTGGTAGATTTGACACTGCCGATTTTAGATGTGGCTTCAGCATTCAATCCCGAAAATCAGCAATCGGCTAATCTCAACAATCTAAAATCCAAAATCCAAAATCTAAAATCGATTGACGGACTGCTATCGAGTCAAATTACAGCATCGGGAAGTCTTGACAATTTGACTGCTAGCAGCATCAATGCCAGCGGCAGCGGCAGACTCAATCTTGCCGGCAGCAATGTTAATTTAAAAGGAGAATTGGTAGCGGGAAACTGGCAAGCAACAGCAGAAACCGATCGCACTTCGATCAGCCGTCTGGTAAATTTAGGATTGCCCCTGTTAGATGTTGGCTTAGCTTTCGCTGCTGACAATCCCCAAACAGTCGCCAATATCAACAATCTAAAATCCAAAATCCAAAATCTCCAATCGCTTGACGGACAAATATCGAATCAAATTCAAGCCAGCGGCAATCTTGATAATTCAACCGCCGCCGATATTTCTGTCAACAGCAGCGGCCAACTCAATATTGCCGACGGTACTGTTGCTTTTAGAGGTAAATTAGAAGACAGACGCTGGCAAGCTTTCGCCGATGCCGATCGAGTTATTCTCAGTCGCTTAGAACAAACAGTTCGCAATCTCCAACTGTTTCCGCTGACGGCGACTTTGCCTAAAGGATTTGACGGCAGAGTTAACGGCGAATTCCAAGCAGCCGGAAGTTTGGATAACTTGACAGCCAAGGGAATTAGTGGTAGCGGAGAGGGAGTGATTTTGGTCGATCAACTAGGGGCGATCGATACTACGGCTAAATTAGAAAACGGCAACTTGCAAGCATTGCTGGAAACGAACGGAATTGCCGTCAGTAATTTAGAACAAACCCTGAAACAAACAGGTTTGCTGACAGCGGATTTACCGCCAGAAATTAACGGAACCCTCGACGGCCAAGTCCGCATTTTGGGAACAGTAGATAATCTAACCGCCAACGGCATCACCGCCAATGGGGACGGACAAATTCGACTCGCCAACGGCGGAGGAATTGTCAATGCTAAAGGCAGCGCCGCATCGGGGAATTGGCGCGCGTCTATCGAGGGCGAGCAAATTGCTCTAAGTCGCTTCCAGCAAGCCTTTGAGTCGCAGCGCCAAAGCTTGCAAACCGGAGGTGGAGTCTCTGGTTCCCAAAATCTCCCCCAGCTTGTAGGACTGTTTAACGGCAATATCAATTTATCCGGCCCGATTGGGGCGGGCACGGGGGCACCGCCCCTACAAAATGTTCGCGCCGGCGGCAGTTTCCGCATCTCGGAATTGCCGTTTTTGAAACAACCTTTTGAGGCAGTATTTAATTGGGACGGCAAACGGGTGGAAATTGAGAACGCCAGAACTCCCGGTTTGACAGCAAACGGTTTTGTTAACGTCGAACTCGGAGGTAAAGGAGGGCCCTCAATTTCCAACTTAGATTTGGATGTCAAACTCGCCAACTTTAACCTGGAAGCCTTACCAGCAGAACAACTAGGATTTTTGTCTGCAATTGGGGACAAAAATTCCTCACAGCAAAACCCACCCCTGCGCGGCAATGTCGATTTTACCGGCAGCCTCACCGGAACCCTCGCCGCCCTCAGCTTAGTTGGCGACGTGGAAGTGCGGGATTTAGCAGTAAATCAAATCGCTTTTGACCCGGTACTGGCGGGGACTGTGAATGCGGATGCTGGGAAAAGTGTAGATTTGCGTTTGGCCGGCGCCAGCGACAAAATTGAAGTAGCTTTAAATCAATCTTTTCTGCCGACATCTTTCTTAATTCAACGCGGGGAATCCGTGGCTAGGGGCCAAACCGAGGGAGAAACTTTGCGAGTTAATTTAAGCGATTTTCCCCTCGCTGCTTTGAATCTATCACCCGGTAAAGAGGTCGGTTTGGGGCCGATAACCGGTACGGTTTCGGGACAAGTAAATGTGCCCGGTTGGAAGATGCCGTTAAATCCGGCGACTTTGCAAGCAAGCGGACAAATTGCGATCGCCCAACCGGCGATCGGCTACATTAAAGGTGACAGTTTCCAAGCCGAATTCAGCTACGCTAACGGCAGCGCAACTCTTACAAATGGCATATTCCGCCAAGGCAGCGGTCAATACTTAATTTCCGGCAATGTTCAAACAGGCGCAAACCCTCAATTTGCCGGGAAAGTTAACGTCCAGCAAGGCAATTTGCAGCAGGTTTTAGCCGCTTTGCAATATTTCAATTTAGGCGACTTGGCGAGAGGCCTAAAACCTCCTGTTTACGGTGACAGCGGCGACGTGCAAACTGTAGCAGTAGGAGAACCCGAAGCCCCGCTAATTGTACAGTTGCGCCGCTTGGCAGAAATTGAAACTATTTTGCAGCAGCAGCAAGCAGTTAAATCATCAGAAAAATTGCCTCCCTTATCTCAATTGCAAGGCACTTTTGGCGCGGAAATTGCTGTCGCCGGTTCTTTGCAAACGGGCGTGCAAGCTCAATTTAACGTGAAAGGCGATAACTGGCAGTGGGGAAGATATGTCGCTGAAAATTTCAGCATTGAAGGCAGTTTTCAGGACGGGATTTTAACTGTTTTGCCTTTGGAAATTCGATCGGGAAAAAGTGCGATCGGCTTTTCGGGACAACTCGGGCAAAAAGCTCAATCCGGGCAGTTGCGGGTAGAAAATGTCCCCGTGGAAGAGTTGGCAAAACTGGTGGAATTGCCTTTTGTGGATGTCACGGGAAATTTGAATTTGCGGGCGAATTTGGCCGGCAGTTTGGAAAACCCGCAAGCCACCGGGGAATTGAGTTTGCTTGAGGGTACGCTAAACGGAGAACCGATTAAGCAAGCCGACGGCAGTTTCAGTTACAGCAATGCCCGCCTGAATTTTGGCGGCAGCGCTTTGGTAACTCAAACCGAACCGATTGAAGTGCAGGGAAGTTTGCCTTTTGAGTTGCCGTTTGCCGCCGTGAAAGCTGATAGCAATCAAATTGATGTGAGGGCGAATTTGCAAAATGAAGGTTTGGCAATTATTAATGTATTGACTCCGCAAGTGGCGTGGGTCAGCGGCCAGGGACAGGTGCAAATTCGCGTGGGAGGAACGCTGCAAGACCCTATAGCGCAAGGAATTGCGAATTTTGAAAATGCAACTGTCCGGGCGAACGCCTTCCCAGAACCGCTGACAGGGCTAACTGGGACGGTGCGCTTTGAGGGCGATCGTATTCGGGTAGAGGGAATTCGTGGACAGTTGAGTCAGGGGCAAGTTGTGGCCGCTGGCGTGATTCCGCTGTCTGTGCCCTTCGCGGAGGGCGATGTCGATGCGGATAATCCCCTGGCTGTGAATCTCGACAAGTTGGCAGTGAACCTCAGAGGATTGTACAGCGGTGGCGTTGTTGGTCAAGTGCAGGCAAGGGGCACGGCTAGGCGCCCGCAGTTGAGCGGTAATATTGAACTGTACAACGGTGAAGTATTTCTCCGGAGTCCCGGCGGCGGCACAACTGAGTTAGCTTCTTCCTCTTCTGCTTCCGATTCTCCTTCTACATCTTCGGCTTCCCCTGCGACTGACGTTTCTGCTTCCCCTACAACTGAGGTTTCTCCTTCTCCTGCGACTCCGACTTCCCCTTCCTTTGAAGTTGGATTGAACGATTTGCGGCTGAATTTGGGTCGGGGAATTCGGGTCACAAGTGCGCCGATATTAAGTTTTCAGGCGACTGGGGGCTTGACGGTGAATGGAACTTTAGATGACCTTCGCCCGGAGGGTACGATTCGGTTGACTTCCGGGTCGGTGAATTTGTTTACGACAGAGTTTAGACTCGATCGAGGATACTCACAGACTGCGATCTTTGTACCAACACAAGGACTCGATCCGACGCTGGATGTGAGATTAGCAACTTCGGTGCAGGAAGTAACGCGGTTCCGCACTCCCGGCACATCTGTAGCCTCTGAAATCGCAGACGAACCGACAAGTTTCGGCAATGTGCGGAGTGTCCGAATTCAAGCGTTAGTGCAGGGAAGAGCTTCTCAGTTGGCGGAAAGTCTGGAGTTGAGGAGTTCTCCGAGTCGATCGGAAACAGAGATTGTAGCGCTGTTGGGCGGCAGTTTCGTGCAGACTTTGGGACAGGGAGACAGTACGCTGGCGATCGCAAATTTAGCCGGTGCGGGTTTATTGAACAACCTTCAATCTGCGATTACTAACGCCACAGGATTGAGCGAATTTCGCTTATTTCCCACTCGCATTAGAGGCAACGAAGCACAAACAGCTAGTTCCAGTTCGGGTGCGGGTTCTCTCGGTTTAGGTTTAGAAGTTGGGTTTGACATCACGCGCAATATTTCAGCCTCAATAATTCGAGTTTTGTCAGCAAATCAACCGACTGAATTTACTGTGCGTTATCGATTGAGCGATAAAATTTTACTCAGAAGTTCGAGTAATTTTCAAGGAGACAACCGCGTCACTGCTGAATATGAATTGAGGTTTTAGGCATCAGCCCAAAGCCAACAGCCAACAATTACCACTTTTTCAGTAATTTGCTATAATAGTTAATAGCAGCAAATTGGTGCTGCTAACCCCGCACACAAGGTTATAGGAGTTAAGTCAAATGGCAAACAAACTCCAAGTTAATACACAGTCGATCGGCTACGGCGACTTGTACTGGAACCGCTTTAGTCCGAGAGTTGCGACTATCAGCAGTGTCCGCAACGCCAATCATTGGGACGGCGGATTTATCACTTATATTGCATTTCCCACAAAAGTAGAAGCTACAGCAGCAATGAAATATTTGCTCTTGCATCAAAAAGCTGCTGATGTCGATATGCGGAAAGCCAAGCGAATGAAAGCAAAAGGCATTCGGTGGGAACTCAAAATTCGGGGTTTAGCTTTTAATGAAGTGCTGAAGCTAGCGACGATGGATATAACTGGAAAGCTAGTTATGTCGCCTGCAACTACTACTGAAGCAACAGGCTGATAATTGAAAAACTTTGTAGTTGCGCTAAGGGTGGTAAAGCGCAACTACCAACCTAAAAATCCCTAAGATATTGCGTTTTCCTTCTTCCTTCTTCCCTTTTCCCTCTTCCCTCTTCCTTCTATAATATGCGTTTCATCAGCCCCAAAACAGACTTTGCATTCAAAAAAATATTCGCTTCTTCCGAACATCCAGAAATTCTCATCAGCTTCCTAAATGCAATGCTGTATAACGGAGAACCAACTATCCAAGAATTAGAAATAATTCACCCTTATTCAGCAGGAAGCGTTACAGGATTGAAAGACACTTACCTGGATGTCAAAGCCAAGATTACCGGTAACAAAACCGTGATTGTGGAAATGCAGGTACTCAACGTCGCCGCCTTTGAAAAACGGGTAGTATATAATGCAGCCAAAACCTATTCTACTCAACTCAAAGCCGGAGAAGGTTATTTAAAGTTAAATCCGGTCATTGCTTTAACCATCACCGACTTTATCTTATTTGAAAATACTACCAAACTAATTTCTAACTTTGAATTCACAGAAACAGAAGAGAAATTCGTTTATCCCAACTGCGAGTTAAAATTAGTGTTTGTCGAGTTACCCAAATTCAAAAAAGAATTGAATGAACTCGAAACTCTGCCGGAAAAATGGATTTATTTTATGAAGAATGCGCCCTCTTTGGAAGCAGTACCAGAGACATTGGGGTCTATTGAAGAGATTAATACCGCGCTGGGAATTGCCAACCGAGCAAATTTGACCCTAGACGAATTGAACGATGTAGACAAGCGAGAAATGTTTATCCAAGACCAAATCGGGTCTGTGATGAAAGGGATAGAAATTGGTCTACAACAGGGGATTGAACAGGGAATACAACAAGGAATCGAACAAGGAATCGAAAGGGGGAAAATTGAGGGGGAAATAGGATTAATTATGCGTCTACTGGTGCGGCGGGTGGGTGAGGTAACACTGGAAGTTCAAACTCGCATCCAAGGGTTATCTGCGGAACAGTTAGATGATTTGGGAGAGGCTTTGTTGGATTTTAGGAGTCCAGAGGATTTGATTGCGTGGTTGGAGTCGGCGGCGGGATGAACTGATGAGTTAAAAAGAGAGTCGGGGATTTGTAACGCGGATTTGGTAAAATTCCCAATCTCTGCATTCATTTAAACTTTAGTATCTGCGGGAACTTCACTCTGTACCAGCATCCAACCTAACAACGCTAAAATAAGACCGAAAGCGAGAAATCCTAAATCCCAAGCTAACTCGTTGATACCGGGTTTGACGTGGTGGATTCCCAAAATTTGATGGTCAACAATGCCTTCAACAAAGTCAAACAATCCAGCACCAATTAATATGGAACCGAAAAAAGTTTGAGTTGACAAAGGAACATCTTTGCGCTTCACAGCACGCCACAAACAGAAGATGCCCGCCACTGTTACCAACCAATCCGCAGCGTGAAACAGTCCATCTCCAAGGGTATTTAATTCTAAACCGGCAACGGTAGTATCGGTTTTAACGCTGCTAAACATATGGTGCCACTGGAGGAGTTGGTGCAGCACAATGCCGTCAAAAAAGCCGGATTGACCGATACCGAGGAGAATTCCTGCGATAATGAGAGGTCGGCGGTTGTTAGCTGCGGTGGTTGGTGGGTTTGTGCGATCGTCCAATGGAAAACCTCAGATTATTTAACTGCTGAGCCTGGGCCTGTGAAGGGATTTGCCAGTACATTTTTTAGTTTTGCTGGGGAGGAGGGGCGATCGCATCATCCGCGAGAGAGATTTCTGGATACTCTTGATGCTTAATGCCAACTACAAATCTAGTTTATAATTTGATTAACTATTCATCAACAGTCATATTCTCAAACAAAATAGGTTGAATTCGCCTCAAAACTTCCTAAATTATATCTGATCGACATTCACTAAGAAAACTTGCCTGCCTTGCGCGATAATCTTGCATAACGGAGTTGATCCGTCATAATTACACCTGTTATCGCTTCACCTTCTGGAATGGGAACATAAAACGGATTTTTGCGTTGTGTGTTGCTGATGGGACAGACGAACACAAACCCCATTTTTCGGTTAAATTTAGTTTGACTCACAACCAGTGCAGGCCTAGTCCCCATTTGTTCGTGTCCTGATTGAGGGTCAAAATTGAGGCGAATAAAATGACCTCGTTCGGGGATATAGTTTACCAAACTTCCTCTCCTTCTGGTTTTCCCCAAGAGACTTCTTCGCTAGATTCTATTTCGCCTGCCAATAATTCATCTAGGGTATACTTTGGTATTTTATTATTTACAGGCTCTATGACCAGTTTCCCATTTTCTATGCTGCAAATTACTGAATATTCGGCTTTAAGGTTGAGAAACTTTACTATGTAGTCGGGTATTGGCAAAGCCAAGGAATTACCTAATTTGCTGATGTGTATTTTGGCTTTCATACATTTGCGAGGTTAACACTCAGGTTTATTTAGGGCTTGTTGAATATATCGATCGCACTTGACATGGCGAAAGGTTTCGATCGCGCGATCGAGAGTTTAGTGCAAGATAAACAGGTAGAATAGGTCAAAACCCGTGCATCACAACCTGCGAGCGTGTACAAGAAAGCTGAGCTTGCTCTCCTCCCAGCCTTAGAGTTTGAACTAGCCAACGGCTCTAAATTGTCAGCGGACAACCGTTGGGTAAAAATGGCCCAAATAATCCCGTGGTCAGAATTTGAAGCAGAATATGCTAAAAACTTCCCCACAGAAAAAGGGGCACCCGCCAAATCCTTTCGGATGGCATTGGGAGCATTAATTATTAAAGAAAAATTAGGAATTAGCGATCGAGAAACAGTAGAGCAGATCCGCGAAAACCCCTATCTACAATACTTCATCGGTCAATCAAGCTACAGCAATGAACTTGCATTTGACCCATCACTCTTAGTACACTTTCGGCAACGAATCAGTCCCAACCTAATTAATCAAGTCAACGAACGCATGGTCGAAAAAATGCGAGAAATCAAGCCAGTCAAACCCGAAAAAAAAAAGGATTCGGACGACAAAAATGAGTCACCCAATCGGGGCAAACTCATCATAGATGCTCCCTCGGCCCCTGCCGACATTAGTTATCCGACCGACTTAGGACTATTAAACAGAGCTAGAGTTCATACAGAAAAAATCATAGACATACTGTATAAACAAATTAAAGAAAAAACCCATAAAAAACCTATAACCTACCGTAATAAGGCCAGAAAAGACTACTTAGCAGTAGCCAAACAAAGACGACCCACCAAAAACAAAAAAAGACAAGCAATCAAAAAACAACTCCAATATATCAAAAGAAATTTAGCTCATATTGAACAGCTAATAGAGTTAGGTGCGAGCCTAGAAGGTCTGACTAAAAAGCAATATAAAACCTTGCTAGTCCTCACAGAAGTCACTCGCCAACAACAGTGGTTACTTGACAACAATAAACAGAGTATTGAGGATAGAATAGTAAGTTTAAGTCAACCCCATATTCGCCCCATAGTCAGAGGAAAAGCCGGGAAAAGCGTAGAGTTTGGAGCTAAACTATCAGCCAGTTGCTTTGAAGGATATGTATTTTTAGACCGGATGAGCTGGGATAACTTTAACGAATCAGGGGACTTGAAAGCCCAAGTAGAAGCCTATCATAGGTTCACAGGACATTATCCAGAATCCGTTCATGCAGATCGCATTTACCGTACAAGATCAAACCGAGCTTGGTGTAAAGAAAAAGGAATTAGACTCAGTGGCCCGCCCCTAGGAAGACCAAGAGCAAATGTGAGTAAATCAAAAAAGAAGCAAGCGAAAGAAGACGAAAGAATTAGAAATGCAATTGAGGGGAAGTTTGGGCAAGGAAAACGAAGATTCGGTCTCAATCGAATAATGGCAAAACTTGATAATACATCTGCTACAGTTATTGCAATTACTTTTTTGGTCATGAACCTTACTACCTGGTGGCGCCGGGTTTTTTGTGTGTTTTTATGTCTATTTGGAAAAAGAACACCTATTTTTGGGTAGAAGATAATTTACAATTATAACTGGGTA
The DNA here is from genome assembly GCF_036704575.1 of Microcoleus sp. K5-D4. Taxonomy (NCBI): domain Bacteria; kingdom Bacillati; phylum Cyanobacteriota; class Cyanophyceae; order Oscillatoriales; family Microcoleaceae; genus Microcoleus; species Microcoleus sp. K5-D4. Next base: position 240 of record NZ_JAUBSD010000066.1, on the reverse strand, counting down.
GAATCAATGCCGAAACAACTTATCTTTAATCGAGCTTGAATAGATCGATCACTCCTGTTCTTAGTTTGCGATCGATTATTCAGCAAGCCCTATTTATTCTAACACAATAGACCTCTTGCGAAAGTCTCAGGCGATATCTAATTTAGTCTTTAAAGAAAGTTCATAATTATAAATACCAGCGATCAAATTAAATCTTAATCCGAAGCGCCTTCTTCGATTCCGATATCTGGATGAAAGTAT
>NZ_JAUBSD010000065.1:39828-42060 GCF_036704575.1 Microcoleus sp. K5-D4 | reverse complement strand
CGGAGTGGGAGTTTCACTCGGAGTCGGAGTGGGAGTTTCAACTGGAGTGGGGGTTGGTGTTGGCGGCGGGTTGATCGCGTCATCAGTCAAAAACGCAGTATTACCAACACTACTAGAACGCTGAAACGACTGCGATGTAATGGTAGATTGTCCCGTTGTAATTGCACCCGCCGTACCGTTGCTAGCAGCATCTCCCACAACAAACGGTTGAATCGGCGTCCCTCCATCTCCCCCAGCGTGCACAATTGTAATTTTGCCACCACCGGCGCCGCCAGCAGTAGAAATGCTAGCAAATCCCGTCGGCGACAGTGGGGTTGAAAAAGCACCCGTAGCGCGGAAAAAATTGCCTGTTATTGCTGTCACCTCGCCACCGGTGCCGCCAGTACCGCCTTGGGCATTGATAAACTCTACTTGAATATCGCCGATCGGATCTAAGAACACATTGCCGGCATTTCCGACTATAGCGCTAGAGTTAATTTGTCCGGTGGTAATTGAAGTTATCGCCTTAACAGTTATGTTGCCGCCACTGTTTGCCGATGTATTCAAATTGCCTGCAGTGAAATTGTTACCGCTTGTAAATAGAATTTCTCCGCCATTAGTAGTAGTAATATTTTTAACGCTTATATCGCCCTGGGCAGTAATATCGACTTTGCCGGCGGTGACATCTCCCGATAAATTGACTTTTTCGGTGTTTAGTGCTGTCAATTGTTGCGCGTTAATTGTCGAGTTTCCTGTCACATTGCCAGCATTGTCAATCGCAAGATTTCCTAACTGGCTGGTAGCCCCCACCGAACCGTTGAAAGTGATGCTGCCACTACCGGAGGCTAGAGTTAAGTTGCGGGCCGCATCAATACTGTCGATCGCACCTCCAAAGGCAATATTCCCCCCGGCGGTACTCAATATCGCATCTTTCGTCAACCCGAGAACACCGTTAATATTGATATTGCCATTATTAGTAGTAACATTGCCACCCAACTTAGTGCTTGCAGCAGCAATATTAAAACCAGAATTGCTCGCAATATTACCCGTAAATTCCGCCTGCGTTGCCGTAACATTCAAAACAGAAAGTGGTGCTGTTCCTCCGATATTTTTTTCTACCAGTACATTGCCTGTAGCCGCATCTAAGTTCAACAAATGATTACCGTCTATCGCACCAGTTATCTTAATATCTCCGCCGCTGGTACTGAGATTAATATCGTTGCTGAGTGTGACAGTGCCGTTGATAGCGATCGGATTTTTATTGGTATTGATGCCATAATTCAAATTAATTGTGGCAGCGTTGAGAGCAATGCTGCTGTTGTCATTGCCAGTAAGAGTGCCATCAAGTGCGATCGTACCAGTTCCCCCTTGAATACTTAGGGGGTCTACAAAGGTGAGATTGTAGGGTATGCTAACCTTGGCGGTGCTATCCGATCGCCCGATCGCGATCGAGCTAAATCCATTTTGAATCAAATTAAGTTCCGAAGCAGTCAAATCTAAAGCGCTAGTATTGTTATCAATTCCGCCAACCGCAATATTTTGTCCTACTGTTGCGGGTTGTAGAGTTAGCGCGCCAGTACCCGAAACGTTCCCCGACAAATCAATTTCACCTGCTGTTAAATTTAGCGGGTTACTACCTGCCGATAAAGTAGAACCGAAAGCAATAGTTGCATCTCCCAGTGTAAAAGTTATAGGAGTATTTAACGTCACCGGACCGCTAAAAGTAATGTTATCATTAGTTGTGGCGATATTTCCGCTCAAGGCAACGCTTCCCGCGCCATTTTGATTAAATGCACCGTCTAAGTTCAGATTATTTAAAATATTGAGATTGCCCGTATTGCTAATTGTTAGCGTACCGTTATTGGTGGTAGTCAAAATTCCTTGCAGATTAATAGTATCAGCCGAAATCCCAATATTGCCAGCTACGTTAACCGCTGAATTCGCAGTGATATTTTTTCCGCTAATCTGTAACTTGCTTAAAGAATTAGCATTGCCAACGGCACCATTGAATGCAATATTACCGCTCACCGCATTCAGAGTCAAGTCGCTACTGCCGTTAACTGTATCATTAAAAGTAAGAGCATTCCCTGAAATAATCGGATTGTTGGCGACAGTGACAGCATCTGCATAAGTTTGACTGCCTGTAGTGGTCACATTACCATTGAGTTGAGTTGTGCCGCCAGTGTTGGTGGTGACACTGGCAGCATTGACGGCATTAAATGTAGTGGTTGCTGTACTGTTGGCGTTGATATT